>DDPL01000032.1:11872-34421 GCA_002342175.1 Legionellales bacterium UBA2469
ATATTCGTTCGGTTCGTGAAGGTGTGGTTAGAGCCATCGCCAAACCCTTTCATCTAGGACGTTCAACGCAGGTTTGGCATATTGAACTGACGGATACTCAGGGAAAAATTACCGCCATCTCGCGGATGACGGCCTCTGTTTTAGCGCGATAATATTTCATCAAGCGCATCAATCCATATATCCTGATCATTTAAGCAAGGAATGAGTTTAAATGTTTCTCCTCCTATTGCTTTCCATGTTTGCTCAGCCTGAATCCCAATTTCTTCCAGTGTTTCTAAGCAATCAGCTATAAATGAAGGACAAGCAATCGCAAGATGCTTAATCCCTTTTTGGGATAATTCATGTAACATTTCATCGGTATAGNNTTTTGCCTAAACGCGATTGAAAAGAAACGGTGTATTGCGTGGTCTTTAAATCCAATGCCCTTGCAACGCATTCAGATGTGATGAAAGATTGTTGCCGATAACAAGGAACACCCATCCTTGGGGTGTTAGAGCAAGCACGTTGACATACAGGTTGACAGCCTAATTTTGCCAATTGATTTTCAGGTAATCCATGATAACTAAGTAATAAATGAGTGTTCTCGTCTATATATGGTTTAATGCTTTGGGCTAGAGCATTAATATAACTATCATCGTTATAAAAATCACGTATAATTCGAATCGATGGAATGGCTTCAAGTGACTGGAGCGTTTTAAAAACCGCCTCGATGGATGAACCATTGGTTGCTGATGCATATTGTGGGTAAAGGGGTAAAATGGTGATGAGTTCTGATGTTTTACAGATTTTTTTTAAAACATTAGGAATAGATGGATGACCATAGCGCATCGCGAACGTCACGTGCACATCAGGTCCAATTTTTTTTTGAAGTTTATGGATGAGTTTTTTTGTATTAATCATCAAAGGAGAACCCTCTGGCTGCCAGATGGTTTGATAATTGTGTGTTGATTGTCGGCTTCTAAAAGGGACGATGATACCATGCACTAAAATCCATCGAATAAAATAAGGCAAAGCAATGACACGCTTGTCCATTAAAAATTCTTTGAGGTATCGACGCACAGCTTTTGTGCTCGGCTCATCGGGTGTTCCTAAATTAATACATAAAATACTGTGTTTTTTCATAATAAATTGATCTTTTTTTGTTATAATGACGATTTTATTTCAATGAGTGTTTATATTGTAGGGGAGCTATGGGTTTTGTAAAAGAAAATTTTCTTTCGAGAAGAGAATATCAACATCCACACCGGCAGCTATTTGGGTATCGATGGCTAGCTTGCATGAATATTTCAAGAATAAACCAAAAGCGCCCAAAGACGCTGCATTGGCTGACTTAGGAAAAGTTATCTCTGAAGATTTTAAATTTAAGCTCTTGAACAGAGAAGAATTAGAGATAGATAGCAACTTTGTGAATAACTTAACAAACTGCGAGATGAAATATTTAAGTTATTCGGCTGAAACACCCCATGGATGAATCCAGGGGCTTTTCGCCGCATTTTGGTAAAATCCTTTAGAAAGGAATATCATCATCGAGTAATTCAAAACCTTCATGTGACATATCTGCTGGAGCTGGTGCAGAAGGTGCTGCTGCAGGCCGTTGTTGTTGGCTATTCATGCGTTGTGTTTGTTGTGGTGCAGGCGCATAACCATCGTCATTTGACATTTGTTGACGGCCATCGAGCAATTGCATTTCATTGCCAATGATTTCAGTGGTGTAACGATCTTGTCCTTGTTGATCTTGCCATTTGCGAGTTCTAAGGCTGCCTTCAACATAAATTTTGCTGCCTTTTTTAGCATATTCACCAGCGATTTCGCCCAAACGATTATAAAATACAACACGATGCCATTCGGTACGATCTTGTTTTTCACCCGTTTGTTTGTCTTTCCAGGTTTCAGATGTAGCAATTGATAAGGTTGTGACTGCATTGCCATTGGGCATATAACGAACTTCTGGATCTTGTCCGATATTGCCAATTAAAATTACTTTGTTAATTCCGCGTGCCATGATGCGCTCCAAGATTGAGATTTCAAAATTATAACCGAAAGGGTTCATATGCTCAAATAGTATGTCAAATTTTAAACATATTTGTTATTTGCAATCGGGCTCGTTGATAAAAGGTGATTATCCATTGTTGAAAGAATATCCGTCTGGCATGTATATCAAGTTTATAAATATCCCATGATTCATTTCTTGAATTGGCGTGGTTAGAAATTGGTTAAGATAACTGAGATTGATAGATAATGTCGGGGTTGATTTTTGCTGAATCCCAAGAAACACTCTATTTTGATCAATGGTTTGGGTAGTGATCCAAGGAGCACTCTTAACATTTACAAAAAATTCATCACCAATAACAAAAGATTGTCTATCTGTCAGTGAAATGGTCCAATACATTCTTTCACGAAAACGAATTGACCAGTTATTTGCAAATTCTGGGTGTCGTTCTTCTAATCGGGTTCGAAATAAAAAGTCACCCAATATAGTATTGTTGGAGACCAAATTTATTTGTTGCCATAAACGATACTCGCCTGAAATAGTATTGGTAATATCATCAGTAATATTATTTGCGCTATTGTTATTAACAATGGTTTGTCCTAACCATAATTGCCATTTATCATCAAGCCAAGTTCCTAAGCCGGTATTGAATAAAAATTGTTGATATCCGCTGTTTTGATCAACCATCCTAAATTGAGGCTCGACCGAATACAATAATTTATCATATTGTCCATTAAAAGTGTAAAGCGTCCATGTTTTAAAGTAACTTATGTGCGCAGATGCAAACGTTGAAAAACCAATAAGCAAAATAAAAGCAATATTTTTGAGAATGATAGGCATATAAAATTTTTAAATGAATGTATATCAATCATAATATTACATATGTTTCTCATTTTTAGGAAATGAGTATAGAACACGTCAAACGAACGATGCTTTATGAATATCGAATTTGAAAAAGCAGGTATCCAATGTTAAACTATTACACGTTATGTGACATCATGGAAACTCATGCAAAAACCCAAATATTCCAATATTCTGCTCGGTGTTTGTGGGGGCATTGCCGCTTATAAATCCGTTGAATTAGCGCGCCAGTTGCAACAGCAAGGTGCCAATGTACAAGTGATCATGACCGAATCGGCCCAAGACTTTATTGGGGAACAAACGTTTCAGGCCGTGACCGGCAATCCAGTATGGATACAAAAAAATGACCAATCCTTTGAGCGCGCTATGGCGCATATTGATTTGAGTCGATGGGCGGATTTACTCATTATTGCACCAACAACTGCAAATTTTATGGCGAAAATGGCGCATGGTTTTTCAGATGATTTATTATCTTTGGTGGCAATGATGGTCCAAGTGCCGATTATGGTGTGTCCTGCCATGAATAAACATATGTGGCAGCATCCAGCAACCATTGAAAATACTCGAATTTTGCGTGAACGTGGTGTCGTGATAGTGGGGCCTGATGCAGGCGAGCAAGCATGTGGAGATATTGGTTATGGACGTATGCGAGAGCCTGAATGGATCATGAATGCTATCGAGATGTTGCCTGTTTATCAGATATTAAAAGGCCAATCTTTTTTACTTACGGCCGGTGCTACGCGTGAAATGATAGATCCGGTACGTTTTATTAGTAATCGTAGTTCAGGATTGATGGGATATGCTTTAGCTGAAGCCCTCGCATTTGCAGGCGCTGATGTGAAATTGGTTAGTGGTGTTTCTGCATTACCTTGCCCACCTGATGTGGAACGTATTATGGTTGAATCTGCTGCAGATATGGATGAGGCTGTGCATGCACATTTAAAGCAAGGTAATGTGTTTGTTGGGGTGGCAGCCGTCAGGGATTATACAGTTAAAACGCCTGCACATCAAAAAATTAAAAAAAATCAGCAGGCAGAATTATTATTAGAACTATCACCAACTCGTGATATCTTAAAAGCAGTGAAGGAAAGTGGGTGCGCAAAAAAAGTCATTGGATTTGCCGCGGAAACAGAACATGTTTTAATCCATGCAAGAAAAAAATTGCAATCAAAAGCGGATATGATCATTGCCAATCAAGTCGGTAAAGGACTTGTTTTTGAGCAACAGCAAACTGCGGCAACTATTCTTACGAAAGACAAAGAAATTGAAATTACACAAAATTCAAAATTAAACGTTGCATGTGAAATCATTCAAGAAATTAAAACATTTATCGAACAATAAGGCTTTAAAATGGAACAATTTATTCAAGTAAAAATACTAGATTCAAAAATTGGTGATTCTATCCCATTTCCAACATACGCGAGTGATGGCTCTGCAGGTTTGGATTTGCGTGTTTGTGCAGACACTGCCATTCGTTTGGAACCTGGTCAGGTCACATTATTATCTACAGGTATTTCAATATATTTAGCAGATCCTGGATATGCCGCAGTGTTATTACCACGCTCAGGTTTGGGTCACAAACACGGGATTGTATTAGGCAATTTGGTCGGTCTGATTGATTCTGATTATCAAGGTGAGATTAAAGTCTCTTGCTGGAATCGCGGTCAAGATGCTTACGAAATTCAACCGGGAGAACGCATTGCACAGTTGGTGATTTTACCAGTTGTTCGTGCAAAATTTCAGTTTGTTGAGGAATTTGAAACTTCAGCGAGAAGCGAAGGTGGATTTGGTAGTACAGGAAAATTATGATGGAAAAAATATATCAATTGGTGGACTGTGATCCAACGATTTTTAGGGCCTATGATATTCGCGGGATTGTGGATCAACAACTCAGTGAAAATGTATATTTTACCATCGGCTATGCTATTGCGGATATTTTAAAACAAATGCAACGTCATCAAGTCGTTTTGGCTTGGGATGGACGCTTAACCAGTCCTGCATTCTCACAAGCCTTGGAACAAGGATTGCGCGCAAATAAAATTGAGGTCGTTAAATTGGGATTGATGCCTACGGCATTGATGTATTTTGGAACCTGTTGCAGCTCGATTGATAGCGGATTGATGGTAACAGGTAGTCATAATCCTAAAAATTACAATGGTTTAAAAATAGTTTTAGGTGGACAAACTTTAGCGCAAGCCGGAATTGCTGAAATTTTTGAAAAAGTAAAACAGTTACCTAAAGGAACGATATTTAAAGAATTGGCAGAGCCATCTGATGAGCTAGATATGCTTACCCCTTATCTTGATTATATTGTCAACGACATTAAATTAAGTCGCCCTTTAAAAGTGATTATTGATTATGGACACGGTGCTGGAGCGGTTGCCGGACCTCAATTGTTTGAACGAATGGGGTGTCAAGTGATTGGTCTTTATGATGAAGTGGATGGCAATTTCCCAGCGCATCATCCTGATCCAACAATTCCAGAAAATTTAGTGGCATTGCAAAAAGCATTGGCTAAACATGGCGCAGATGTTGGATTGGCATTTGATGGTGATGCGGACCGTTTAGGTGTAGTGACGCACGAAGGAGAAATTATTTGGCCAGATCGGTTAATGATGTTATTTGCGCGGGATGTATTAAGTCGCAAACCTGGTGCCACCATTGTTTATGATGTTAAATGTTCTAAACAACTCAAAGATGTGATTGAACAAGCCCAAGGCAATCCAATGATGTCTCCAACCGGACATTCCTTGGTGAAAGGTATTATGAAAAAACAACATGCCGAACTGGCAGGTGAGATGAGCGGTCATATTTTCTTTAAAGATAGATGGTTTGGATTTGATGACGGTATTTATAGTGCTTGCCGCTTTTTAGAAATTTTAAGCCAATTTTCAGATATGAATGCAGCAATGGCAACTCTGCCCGAAAACCCAGTATCAACCGCAGAAATTAAAATTGACATCTCAGAAGAGAAAAAATTTAATTTTATGGAGAAATTTAAAAATTCTGTAAAGTTTGATAAAGCTGAGTTGGTCACCATCGATGGAATTCGTGTCGAGTTTTCGGACGGATGGGGCTTATTGAGAGCTTCCAATACCTCACCTTGTTTGGTTTCACGATTTGAGGCAGATACAATTGAAGCGTTGTTGCGTATTCAAAAAGATTTCAAAAATCAAATTTTGTCCATCGATGAAGACATGAATGTACCATTTTAATCATTAGGGAATTGAGATTATGGATGATCTACTACTTTTAAATGATAGTTTGCATGAAGATGAACGAATGATTCGTGATGGTGTCGCGCAGTGGATAGAAAATGATCTGATTCCTAAAATGCCTATGGCTTTTGAAAATGCACAATTTCCACAAGACTTTGTGAAACAAGCCGCGCAAATGGGATTGTTGGGCATGACGCTTCCAGAAGTATATGGGGGTGTCAATGCTTCTTACGTTGCTTATGGTTTAGTCTGTCAAGAACTGGAAAGAGGCGATAGTGGCTTACGTAGCTTTGTTTCTGTTCAAAGTTCATTATGCATGTATCCAATTTTTAGATTTGGCAGTGAACTCCAAAAAGAACGCTTTTTAAAAAAAATGGCTCAAGGTGAGGTCATTGGTTGTTTTGGTTTAACAGAGCCTAATGCAGGCTCAGATCCTAGTTCGATGCGAACAGTTGCTAAAAAGGTAAAAGGTGGTTGGCGTCTGAATGGCAGTAAGATATGGATAACCAACTCCCCAATTGCGGATATAGCGATTGTATGGGCTAAAACCGATGATGGTATTCGGGGATTTATTGTTGAAAAAACATTTGCAGGTTTTCAAGCGCCTGAAATGCATTTAAAAATGTCATTAAGGGCCTCAATTACAGGGGAACTTGTTTTTAATGATGTTTTTGTGCCAGATGATAATTTATTACCGGGAACGACCAAAGGGTTGGCTTGTGCATTGGCATGTTTGAATCAAGCTCGTTTTGGGATTTCATGGGGGGTGATGGGCGCAGCAATGGCTTGTTTTGATATTGCTAGAAATTACGTTTTAGAACGTGAGCAATTTTCTAAACCTTTAGCACAATTTCAATTGATTCAAAATGATTTGGCTTTGATGTATACCGAAATTTTAAAAGCGCAGTGCCTTCATTTACAAATTGGGCGTCTTAAAGAAAAGGGACAAGAAAATCCTGCCATGATTTCATTGGCAAAAAGTAATGCTTGCCGGGAGGCCTTAAAGATTGCAAGAATGTGCCGAAATCTACTAGGCGGCAATGGCATTAGTCTCGAGTATCATGTTATTCGACATATGCTCAATTTAGAAGCAGTCTTTACATATGAAGGTACTGATAATGTTCATAAATTAATTTTAGGGAAACATATTACAGATTTAAATGCCTTTATTTGATAATCATTTTTTAAAAAACAGACCTATGCAATGACGAAAAGCCTGGCGAAGCACAAATTACAATATTTTCTTTTTGGTGGGGGAAATATCAAAATGGATGCCCTGTGCTAATGGTAGTTCCTTCCCCCAATTGATGGTATTGGTTTGGCGACGCATATAAGATTTCCATGCATCGGAGCCCGCCTCTCGTCCGCCACCTGTTTCTTTTTCACCTCCAAATGCCCCCGTAATTTCCGCACCAGAAGTGCCAACATTAATATTAGCAATACCGCAGTCGCTACCCATGGCACTCAAAAAATATTCAGCATGTTGATGATTTTCAGTAAATAATGCACTGGATAACCCTTGAGGCACGGCATTTTGTAGATGAATCGCCTCATCAAGTGTTTTAAAAGGTAGCAAATAGACAATGGGTATGAAATTTTCTTGTTGTAATAGCGCGTGGTGTGATGGTAGATTGCTGACTAGCGTTGGTTTGACATAATAACCGCCTCCAGGGAGTGTTTCTCCGCCATATAAAATTTTTCCACCATCGCTCTGAATCGTTTTGATGGTTTGCTGGTAAAGTGTTACAGCAGCTTTATCGATTAAGGGCCCCATGAGGTTTTTGGGGTCCAGGGGATTGCCAATCTGGATTTGCGGATAGAATTTTAAAAGTTGGGTGATAACGTGCTGCCACATATGCTGGTGAATGAACACTCGTCTTGTTGAGGTGCAACGCTGGCCTGCGGTTCCGACAGCGCCAAATAGGATGGCGGGTATTGCAAGTTCTAGTCGAGCAGATTCATCAACAATCAATGCATTATTGCCACCGAGCTCTAAAATCGTTTTGCCTAGGCGCTTCGATACCTGATGCGCAATTTGTTTGCCAACTTTTGTTGAACCTGTAAATGAGATTAATGAGACACGAGTATCATTGATAATGGGTGTTATGGCTTCATGATGTGTTGGAATAATTAATGAGAAAGTATCGGGATAATCATGTTTTTTTAAAATGTCTTGGCATATAAAATGAAGCGCTAATGCACATAACGGTGTTTTGTGAGAAGGTTTCCAAATGACGGAATTGCCACAAATGATTGCTAGAAAAGCATTCCAGGCCCAAACCGCCATGGGAAAATTAAATGCGGTAATGATACCTACCACACCCAAGGGATGCCATTGTTCATATAAGCGGTGAAAAGGACGTTCTGAATGCATCGTATGGCCATATAACATTCGGGATTGTCCCATGGCAAAATCAGCCATATCAATCATTTCTTGAACTTCACCATCACCTTCTTGTTTGCTTTTGCCCATTTCTAAACTAATCAGGCTTCCCAAAAAATCTTTGTGTTTGCGAAGTTCTTCAGCAATTTCTCGAATAAGCGCACCGCGTTGGGGGGCAGGGATCATGCGCCATCTTAAAAAAGCTTGATGTGCTCCTTCAATGATGTTTTGTACATCCTCTTTTTCACAGGTATGAATACTTGCAATCACGCTCTCATCACTCGGATTGATAGAATCGAGCATATTTGTATGAGGTTGGCTCTTCCACGTTGTACCAAGGTATGCGCCAGTCAAGGGTTGGTCCAAGTGAAGTTTTTTAAGGATATTCATCGTCAGTCCTCACGCATAGAAACTTGCAAAACGATTTTGGATGAAAGCTGGAAATGGAAATTTCTCATGTAAAATAAGACCTTTGAAAGGGGATTTGAGAACCAAATCCACCACAGCACAAACCGAGGTTGCGGTCGCCACTTGCATGGCTGACCATTGTTGCCCATATAAGTTTTGTGGAAGAATTTGATGAAAATAATGCTTTTCGGTGATGGCTTGATTGATGGTTCCATTCACACAGGCATAAACGATCACAATGTCTTCTTCAATTAACGGTAAGGATTTTTGGAAAATATTATATAGGGTTTTTCTATCTTCATTCAAATGTAAGTCATTCATTAAAAATTTAATCTTTTCACAGTGCCCGGGGTAGCGGATGGTTTTATAATTTAAATAGCCAACTTTATTAATTTTGCTTTCTACCAAATGTCCAACACCGCCAGATGTATTAAATGCCTCATAAAGACAACCATTTAAAGTAAGCAATTCTAAATCTTCAAGTGGCTCGAGAAGCTTCTGCTGACCTTCAAAAATGGCAGGACAGGGATTGCCATATTGATTAATCAAGCCATCTAACGACCATGTAATACCGTATTTTAATGAATTGGTGGTGTATTGTGGCAAACCACCAACACGAATTTTCACTTCATGGCACTCATCGAAAAGACTCATCAAGTGTTCTGCAATAATATTGACGAATCCTGGCGCAATTCCGCATTGGGGGACAAAAGCTTGAGAACAATTTTCTGCAATTTTTTTGATGGACTTTGTGGTTTGTACATCTTCGGTTAGGTCGAAGTAGTGCGAGTGCGCATTTGCACAGGCTTTCGCAATTTCAACATTTAAATAATAGGGCAGACATGATACGGTGGCACTAATTTTATGCTGAAGCATAAAGTTTTGAAATTGAGAACGATTGGACAAATCCATGGTATGTGTTCTGATTTCAGGGCAAGATTGGCGTAATTTTTGCGATGCAATGCCGTTAAATTGTTTATCGACAACAAAAACCTGAAAATCTCCACATTTTTGAAGAAGTAAGGCGATGAGACTGCCAATTTTTCCAGAACCCGCAACAAGAATGTTTGACATGATTGTGCTCCTCTACCTAAAGAGTAGCAAATTTTTAATCATTTGGTGTTTGTATCAGATAAAAAAGTTCTGGAACAGGCATGTTATTTTGTGTTCTGGCGATGACGCGCTCTTGGGTAATAATAGTCATTTGTTGTTGAATACAAATTTTTTGGATGGTCTCTGGATGGAAACTCAAACGTCCTGTAGGTTCCAAACTAAACGGTCCGGTTTTGGATATCTCGGTTGTGAAAAGCAAATAACCTCCAGGTCGAAGGGCTTGTTTACAGGCCCTCATCCATGCCTCCAAATCAAATAGATAGGGGATAACATCAATCGCTAGAATCAAATCAAAGGATTGGGGGTGTTGTGTTAAGTATGATAATGCATCAAAGGTATGTGTTTCATCATAATCCCGACATTTTTTTGCTTTTTCAATCATTTTTTCTGCAATATCGATACCAATTAGCGATTGGCTAAATGGTTTGATGATAGGAGAACATAACCCTGTTCCACATCCAACTTCAAGTACATTTTGAAATTGATTGAGTGTGAAATGGCTATTTAAGAAAAGATCTAATCGTTGGGGAAGTTTGTAGTTTAATTGTTTCATTAAATGATTTTCATAATGGGTCGCATAATGATTAAACAACTCTTTAACATACGCTTGGTGGTGGACCTGATTAACAGGAAGGCCTTGCATACGTTGGGTCATAAATAAAAGAGCAGGGTGTTTAGGTTGTTGTTCGAGACATTGTTGCCAGTAAAAGTTTGCCGCTTTAGGGTTGTTAAGGGCATAATGCACGCATCCTAGATTATAGAGGGTGTCAAAGTGTCTTGGGGATAAATGTAGGATATGTAAGTAATGGTAGATAGCTTCATCATAAATGCCTTTTTGTTGTAAACATGCCGCTAAGTTGAATTCAATATCCAATTGATTGCTATCTTGATGCAACATGATGTGATACTGCTCCATGGCTTTTTCCATGCGTTCGAATTCAAGGTAAAATGCAGCTAGGTTTTCTCGGGTTTCTAAATGGAAAGGAAACTGTTTTAAATTAAATTTAAAATGGCTTAAAGCTTGTTTCAGTTGATGATTTTTCCAAAAACTTATCGCTAGGTTACATACAACATCCGCATCAATGTTGTGAATATTCATCATCCCTTGGAATGTCTGAATGGCGCCTTCCCAATGTTCAAGATTCATTTGACAAATACCCAATTGAAATTGGATGGGGAAAATATGAGGTTGTTGACTGTTTAAGAAATAATATAAAGTTGCAGCTTTTTCCCATTCATTATGTCTTTGCGAAAGCCTTGCTTCCTCTAAATAAGACTGAAGGGTCCAGGTTTGAGGTCGGGGGCTTTGGGATAATGCCAGCAAGTCCATCATGATGCTAAATGGGGTAGAAGATCGGTTAAAGCTATGCCACGATGACTTAAACGATTTTTATCTGTTGTACTGAGTTCAGCGGCGGTTTTTTGTAGGCCAGGTAAAAAGAAAAGGGGATCATAACCAAAACCGCCCGTTCCTTTTGGGCTCTCTAAAATTGTGCCATGCCATTGACCAATCGAGATGAGAGGAGTCGGATCATCTGCATGCTTTAATAAAACCATTACACAATAAAAGTAAGCATTTCTATCTTCATTTTGAAGATAGCGCATGTCTTGGAGTAATTGTTGGCGATTTTCTTCATCAGTGGCGTTGGTCCCTGCATAACGCGCAGAATAAATACCCGGACGACCTTGAAGTACGGGCACCACCAATCCTGAATCATCTGCAAGACAAGCTGTTTTGGCGATTTTAGATACAGCCCTTGCCTTAATAATTGCATTTTCAATAAAGGTTAGTCCAGTTTCTTCCGGAGGCGATATTTGGAGGTGTTGTGTGCCTTGGCAAGCAAGAGGCGCTAATATATCTGATATTTCTTGTAATTTATGAAGGTTATGGGTTGCAATCGTGAGCATAAAGAAAAAAATAAAAAATAAATACCATCTTAATCGAGTCATCCCATGAAGTAAACTAGCGATACTTAGGAATTATTTAATAAACCGCTGGTGGTATTGCGTATGACATATATCATGCTTTAGTTTTTTGATGGCTTTTTCAGTAATGTCTTCGAGTGCGCCTAAAGATAAATCATGAAAGTAACTTTTGTAGTAGGGGTTTGCAAGTACATGCCCAGGGTTTTCATGCTCAATAAGATGTTGCAAATAGTGATGAAACTTTAACGACGTCTTCATAAGACCCTCAAAGGTTTTTTGATCAATGCGCTGTTTCATTTCCGTGGTTTTTTCTTCATTTACTGACAAATGCTTAATGACATTTTGACGATATTCCTCAATATTAAAAATGAAGTCTGGCGTCAACATTGGATCATACACATACCATTTTGAAGCTTGTTTAATATAGACCACCATATGGTTGTGAGCTTTCAAGGATTTGACATAAAATTTTAGATCAGAATATTTTAGCATTTCGTATAATTGAAATGCGCTGTAGCAAGCTCGAACATGGCTATTTCCAATATGGGTAAATTGGAAGAGTAGGGCATTTAAAATCAACATTTGTCGTTCGGCTATATCTTTATTGGGTGCAATGTGTCCCCAAAATTGAAATTGAGCAGATAAATCATATGATGGGAATAAGATAGGAGAGGTATAATAACGAGTCAGCCAGTAAGCACTTTGTAGAACCAAACGATTTTTCTCATCTAATAATAGGGATTGGTAGATAGGGGAAAAGTGAGGACACTCAACAGGTATTTCGGCTGAAGGTGGATTATGAGTTAAGAGCGAAAAACTGTTAACCGTAGTGTTTGAATACTGTTGAAAAAAGTCTTCAAATGAAATGGCCATGACAGTTATACATAATGAACTTATTTTAATTGTAACAATTTTTATAAATATGCGCAATATTTATTACTTTATGTGATCTTGTTTTTTTAAGATCATTAATATGCTTTGTGCTGCAGCTTGTTCAGCTTTGCGTTTATTTGAACCCTCTCCGAAACCTGAAAGTTGAAGCTCATGAAGTCGACATTCAATTTTAAAAGTAGCATTATGATCTTTGCCTTTCACTGCAATCAATTGATATTTAGGCAGTTGGTATTGCTTGCCCTGCAACCATTCCTGTAATAAGGTTTTGGCATCCTTCTGAATATTTTGAATACTTAGGTTTGCTAAGCGAGGTCCATAAGTTTTTAAGATAATGGTTTTGGTTACTTCAAATCCGGCATCAAAATAAATCGCACCAAATATTGCTTCAACGGTATTTGCTAATGTGGAAGGCCTCTCATGACCGCCGGTTTTTTTCTCTCCTGGACCAACGAGAACATATTTTTCAAGTTCCCATTGTGAACCAATCTCTGCCAATGTGTCACGTTGAACGAGAGAAGCACGCCAGCGACTTAACTCTCCCTCAGGCTCATTTGGATGGCTAAGGTAAAGCGCCTCCCCGACAATTAGATTCACCAAACCATCACCAATAAATTCCAAACGTTCATTGTGTATTGGATGGGCACTTCGATGAGTCAATGCGAGCTGAAGTAATGTGATATCCTTAAATGAATAACCAATTTTTTCTGAGAGTTCGGTTAACTTCGGCATGCGTGTTGTCCCTAGTGAATGAAAGAACCAATGCGGTTAAATCGAATTTTGAAATGTTCTGCATCCCAACTCATCCAAATTAAAAAGGCTTTACCGCGCAGATTTTCATCCGGTACAAAGCCCCAGAACCGACTATCTGCACTATCATCACGATTATCTCCCATCATCAGGTATTGGTGAGGAGGAACAGTGATTTTAAAGTTAAAAGGTTCAACATTTTCGCGTTGATAAATATGATGTTTGACTCCAGGTAAAGACTCAATAAATTCATGGACATAGGGGTTGGAGACTTCAAAACGCACATTTGTTTCTTTTAAGCGTACGGGTTCGTTGTTAATGAAAAGTTGTTTTTGACGATATTCAACGGTATCGCCAGGTAAGCCAATCACACGTTTGATATAATCAAATTTTGGATTGGGCGGCCAACGAAAGACGATAATATCTCCTCGTTTAGGGGAGCTGATGGGAATAATTTTCTTTTCAATAATTGGAAGTCGAATGCCATAAACAAACTTATTAACGACCAAAAAATCACCCACCAACAGCGTTGGTTCCAATGAGGGTGATGGGATTCGAAAAGGTTCGACGACAAAAGAACGAAGGATGAAAACAATACACAAAATGGGAAAGAAAGAATAAGCTTCACGAATGAGCCAATTCGGAATTGCATTGGCGGCTCGCTTCGGCTTAAGCCATATTTTATCCACCAAACAAATCAAACCGGTCATTATGATGGCGATGAAAATCATCAGTGCAAAGTTCATATTTTTTCCTAAAAATTAAGATTTGGTTTTATTGTCGCTTTTAAACACGGCCATGAATGCTTCTTGTGGAATTTCGACATGCCCGAGTTGTTTCATGCGTTTTTTACCAGCCTTTTGTTTTTCAAGCAGCTTGCGTTTACGTGTAATATCACCACCATAGCATTTTGCAGTGACGTTTTTTCGAAGTGCCTTGACGGTCGAACGAGATATCACATGAGCACCAAGAGCTGCTTGAATAGCAATATCAAACATTTGACGGGGAATCAATTCTCTGAGTTTTTCGACCAGAAGGCGACCACGGTTTTGGGCTTGGCTGCGGTGAATAATCACGGCCAATGCATCTACTTTATCGCCATTGATTAAAATATCCATTTTCACCAAATCAGCAGGTTCGAAGCGAACAAAGTTATAATCAAGGGATGCATAACCCCGAGAAATAGATTTTAGTTTGTCAAAGAAATCCGAAACCACTTCATTCATCGGCATATCATAGGTCACAGCAACTTGTCGACCAGAATAGGTCATATTGACCTGAATTCCACGACGTTCGACACATAATCCAATCACAGAACCTAAGTAGTCCTGTGGGACTAAAATATTAGCACGAACGATGGGTTCATACATTTGCTTAATTTGTGGAACCGGTGGCAAATGGGCGGGATTATCGACCATTTTCATGTCGCCTTTGGTGGTTTCAATTTGATAGACAACCGTCGGTGCGGTTGAAATTAAATCAAGTTCGTATTCTCTTTCAAGGCGTTCTTGAATGATTTCCATGTGAAGAAGACCTAAGAATCCACACCGAAAACCAAAGCCTAGGGCTTCAGACGACTCAGGTTCATAAAATAATGATGCATCGTTTAAACTCAATTTTGCCAATGCTTCACGGAATCCCTCAAAATCATCGGCGTTGATGGGAAATAATCCAGCATAAACTTGGGGCTTAACGCGTTTAAAACCAGGAAGCGAGCTTGAGGCTTGATGACGTTCCAACGTGAGCGTATCTCCAACAGGCGCCCCTAAAATTTCTTTAATGCCTGCAATCACATATCCCACTTCGCCAGCAGACAGTTTATCTTTAGGTGTGCGTTTAGGGGTAAAAATGCCAACTTGATCAACGTCGTAATGGCGGCCAGTCGACATTACGCGCATTCTATCGCCTTTTTGTATTTGGCCATGTACAACACGAACAAGCGATACCACGCCGAGATAAGGGTCAAACCAGGAATCGATAATGAGTGCCTGTAAAGGTGCATCAATATCACCCTCAGGAGCTGGAATTTTATGGACAATAGCTTCTAAAACATCTTCAATACCCAGTCCACTTTTTGCACTGGCTCGAATGCCGTCTTGAGCTTCAATACCAATAATATCTTCAATTTCTTGGATGACACGCTCTGGTTCTGCCTGAGGCAGGTCAATTTTATTCAAAACAGGCAATACTTCTAAGCCTTGGTCAATTGCTGTATAACAAACTGCAACAGTTTGAGCTTCCACACCTTGGGCTGCGTCAACAACGAGCAAAGCACCTTCGCAAGCAGCGAGAGAGCGAGATACTTCATAACTAAAATCAACGTGTCCAGGCGTGTCAATAAAATTTAAAAGGTAAGTTTTACCATCCTGTGATTTATAATTTAAAGAAACGCTTTGCGCTTTAATGGTAATACCGCGTTCTTTTTCAATATCCATGGAATCTAAAACTTGTGCCGACATTTCCCGCTCAGTGAGGCCACCACAATATTGAATAAATCGGTCAGCAAGCGTAGATTTACCATGGTCAATGTGAGCAATGATTGAAAAATTTCGGATATGAGACAGTGTTTTCAAAATATCAAACTTAACTAAAAAAATGATGACCATTTTAACTGAATTTTGATTTTCAAAAAAGACCTAAAAGCAAACAACTTAATGAGGTAAGCTTAAAAAATATGGAGCAAAGAATAAAAAACAACTTGAATTCTTTATCATGAGACGCCCCTAAAGCCGATGGTCTTCGATTAAATAATTGAAAAAATATTGAATTCAGGCCATCATGGGCTATGCATGGTGGTATTTTTTTGGAGAAAATATGTTTTTTAAGTTGTTTGCTTCATGTGTTTTAGGATATGCAGTTTCTGCGTATGCGGATTCAAAGTTACTTGAAAAGCCCGAAGTAAAAGCTTTTATCCAACAAATGGTCGATAAAGACCATTTTAAATCTTCAGAAGTGAAATCTATTTTATCGCAGGCAGAATTTAAACCCGAAATCATTCAGAAAATTACATTCCCTTATGAAGCCAAACCATGGGATGTTTATCGACCTATTTTTTTGAATGCACAGAAAATTGATGGTGGTATTGATTTTTGGCATAAACATCGTCAGGTATTGACTCAGGCAGAACGCAAATATGGCGTACCTGCTGAATTGATTGTCGCAATTTTAGGTGTTGAAACCATTTATGGACGCCAGCAAGGAACTTTTCGCGTGTTGGATGCATTAACAACACTTGCATTTTATTTTCCAAAACGCGCCCCTTATTTTCAATATGAATTAAAAGAATATTTGTTGATGTGTAAAGAACAACATATTGTGCCCACTCAAATAGTGGGTTCATATGCTGGAGCTATGGGGATGTCTCAATTTATGCCAAGCAGTTATCGCAAATGGGCGGTATCTTATCAAGGCCATGCTGCCCCAGATATTGTGAATAATCCAAATGATGCGATATTTAGTATTGCCAATTATTTGCATGAACATGGGTGGTCACATCAAGAAAAAGTAACACAAATGGCCTATTATCCAAAACCTAAATGTCCAAATTTACAAACCAACACCAAAAAAGCGATGTATTCCTATCGACATTTAACCCAATGCGGAGTGAAGCCTGCGCAAAATTATTGGAGCCATCCATTGCAAGCCGGGTTATTGGAAATGACGACCGCAAAAGGTCCGGAGTACTGGATTGGCTATCCAAACTTTTATGTTATCTTAACCTACAACTCGAGTCCTTTGTATGGCTTAGCAGTATATCAGTTGGGTCAAACAATTGGTGAGAAAGTTTAGAGAAAAACATGCTCTATATTTTTTGTGAACATTTAAAGGGTGTTGAAGACACATCATCACATGATTACCATGTGGTGATTGAGGATAATATTGCACAACCAACATTACAATCAGCGCGATTGAAATGGGAGGCACTCTTTCAGTTGGTACAAGAAGGTCACGAAGTTTGCCTTGTTGTTTCTGCCAAGACTTGCAGCATCCATCACGTGAAAGTCCCAAAAGTAAAGAGTAAAGACTTGCCTCTGGTGTTACAATCCTTATTAGAAGATAAGCTGACCCAAGACTTTTCTGACTTGCAGATGTATTATCAGAAACATCAAGAGTTTGTCGACGGATGTGATTATCGCGTTTTTTTATGGGATAAAGCGTATATTCAGAATCTTTTAAGACATTTCAAGGGATTAGGTGTTTTGAGATTAACCATGGATTGGTTTGCGCTACTGCCACATGAATGTTTTGTCGATGAAAATGGCAATGCCTTGGTTTATACCGAGGAAATTCAGGGTTGGATGAGTGCTTCACTTTATAAACAACAGACATTTCAGGCTAAAAAGATTGAAGTGGTAAATGTGGATGTTTGGATGGTGGAGCAGTTCTCGCATTTAGGCCTGGTTGATATTCTTTTAAAGCCCAAAGCATTTGATATTCATACATTACTACCACGTTCCAAATTTGAGCCCATTTTTATTCGGTCAGCAACAGGTCTGATTTCTATAGTAGTGATGACGTTTGTTATGGTTTTTTCAAAAAGCATTGGAATATATTTTCAAAATCATCACACAATCCAATCATATGCGGAAAAACCCTCTGAAAGTCTCACTCAAAAGTTACAACTTTATCAGCGACAACAAATTCAAAAAAATAAATTTTGGGACTTATACATTCCTCTTCAGAAAATTTATATACCCGGCCTTCAAATTAAGCAAATCACTTATCGACAAAATAAGTTACAGGTGTCATTGGTGGTGCAACAAATCCAGATGATCCAGCTTTTGAAAGCTAGACTTTCAGGGATGCACCTCAAAGTTGAAGATACCCAAGTTGTGTCTGAACAGCAAGGCACGCGGGCTTTATTAACGATTGAAAAATATTAGGACTTTTATGGTTTTGATAAAATATATAAAAAATTATCCTGCACAATGTTTTATGGTGGCTGTCACAATCATCCCAGCCATATTGTGGAGTACTTTTTTAGGAGTTATCAAATGGCCTATTCAAGGTATGTATCATATGTTACAACATCAACAAGAGGATTTACACGTTTTAAAATCCTTGCCTCCCAAGTGGCAAGATCAAATTAAATTAAAAGGGTCTTCAGAATTGATGTCTGCTTTACACAAAAATTGGATGATGTTTTTACCACAAAATCCTAATGTTCAGTTTCAGCAATTGAACAAATTACAATTGCGTTCAAAAGTGCAAGGGGTTGATGAACAAGCTTTTATTCAATGGTTGTGGACCATGCAGCAACAATACGCTTTTCAAATTGAGCAGCTTAGTATAACACCAACTGCTCAAGTGACTAAAATTGATGTGGACTATGTTTTACAAGTGATTTAATGATTGAATTTCTGACCATTTAACAATTCGTGCTTGTGTTTGTAAATCAGATGGCAGTTGTTGTACGGCTTGTTCAGCTTCAGCTTGTTGATTGTAATTTCCATATACGCCAGAGTAATACAACTGTCCATTCGAAACATATTTAAATGCAGCAGAACGTTGTGTTTTGGGGGCTTGCATGAGTGCTTGGCTTACTTGTAAGGGTTTTGTATCTGAAGCGACGACAATGGTATATTCTTGGGGATTTTGTTGATGAATCCATCCAAAATCTGCATTTTTTGCACTAACCTGCGGCTGGGGGGCTTCGGAGGTTTTGACAAATTTCGGTAAGGGTTTGGCTTCTTTGTTTATATCAACAAATTCATTATCGTAAGGACTACTGACGGGGTATATCCAATCTGGATTTTCATTGCTGGGATAATTCATTTGACTACATGCTGAAAATAATAAGCATGATGGAATCATAAAAATGAATTTATTTTTCATGGCTTCTTTCCTATAGGGAGTCTGATATGATAGTTAGCAGCAATTTATTGATAAACTTTAGTAAAATGAGGTAAAAATGGTCTGGACACAAAGATTGTCAGGGCAAAATCGCCAACGAGGCCCCAATGATTTTAGAGAGCCCTATGAACGAGATAGAACGCGGGTCATTCATAGTGCAGCTTTTCGTAGATTACAACAAAAAACCCAGATATATGGTGGGCATGCTGGAAATTTCCATCGAACTCGATTGACTCACTCTTTGGAGGTTGCCTCCATTGGAATGAGTTTGGTACGGCATTTGAGATGTTTGATTCAAGAGCCAGAAGTCACCCAATATTTACCCGCGGATGATTTAATTTATGTCATCTGTTTATTACATGATATTGGTCACCCGCCATTTGGCCATGGTGGAGAAGCCGCTTTAAATGCCCTAATGTTTGCGCACGGTGGATTTGAGGGCAATGCGCAATCTTTGAGATTGGTTACGAATTTAGAAACAGCTTACCAGCCTTTTGGTTTGGATTTAACAAGACGAACTTTGTTAGGAATTTTAAAATATCCTGTAGCGCGTGAAAGCATCGTTAAAATTGAGTGCAAAGATTTATTACAACAACAAAATCGTGAATCCTGGGTGGCAGCAAAAGGCTATTATGTAGACGATCAGGGATTGGTCGATTGGATTTTAGAACCATTTCAATCTTCAGATAAAGCGACTTTTCAATCATTAAGTGAGACTAAACGTTTTTATCATAGTCTGGATTGTTCTTTGATGGATATTGCCGATGATATTGCCTATGGCGTGCATGATTTAGAAGATGCGATTCATATGCGTTTAATTGTACGTAATCATTTGGAAAGTGATAGATTTAGAACCATTTTTTCTGAGATCCCAGAATTAAATTATGCCGAGATATTAGAAGGGCTTTTTTCATTTGATCCAGCATTTCGAAAACAGACCATTGGTGCATTGGTTCATTACTTTGTATCTTCGGTATATATTGAAAATCAAACGCAATTTTCTCATCCATTGCTAAAATTACATGCGCGTTTATCGCCACAAGCACATTTATTGTTAAAAGCTTTTATTCATTGTGTTTATGACCATGTGATTGACTCACCACCGGCACGAGCTCAGGAATTTGGAAGCCAAAATGTTTTGATTGATTTGTTTGATGCCATTCATTCCAATCCACATCGTTTATTGGATAGTTTTAGTCGTACTCGAATGTTAATGATGAAAGAAGATGGCGATTTGGAACGTATCATTTGTGATTGTTTAGCTAATCTTTCTGATGATGCCGCCATAAGATTGCATCGTAAGTTGTTTGCTGATCAGTTTTCGGCAGAGTGGGCCAACCATCTTTTTGATTAAGGATGGAACGACAAGATCTAGTTGTACAATAATTGACATTATGGTATATTTATTTGCTTTGTGATTTATTGGTGCCACCATAATGTCAAATAACAATTTTGAAGCAAATCCCTTTGTGCTGCCACAAAAGCGCACCTTTGGTGAATTAAACCAACAAAATAGGACGCCTTATGAACGAAATAACGCGACTATTGAACCGATTTCTCCAAATGAGTTTGTTGATGAAAATTTAGATCAAACGATATTTAAGACGCCTGTGTTAAGAAAAAGCCCAGAAAGTCGAGATAGATTTATTCCGAATAGAAATACCAGTTTATACGAAGATGGTCTTTTTGCTAACCACACAGCAACTACTGCACATTCACAATTTTTAATCGATAGTTTAATGGGTAGTTCACCAAGAAGAATATTTTCTTATGAGGATACTTCTCCGCAAAGAAAGAAGCATTCTGATACAAAAACGCATTTAACTTTTACAGAGCGCTTAATAGGTGTTCCACCATCAAATTTTATTCGTTATCAACCGGTGCCCACTTATAAATTTAGAAAATATAAAGTGTTAGATGCTTGTGGTCTACACTCAGATTTTTATTATCACCTGCTTAGTTGGTCAAAGGCAAATCGATTATTTACGGCAATAAAAAATGATATGAATGAGTTTTTAATTTATTCATGTAATTCTGAGCGCTCAGGTTATTCTAGTATTTATCAATCAGCACCAATTACCTATGGAATGAATGCTTGTTCAGTCAAGGCAATGGGTTTTGCAGATGTGGTTACGGGTTGGAATACCGGTCATGTCATGATTCATACTGTTGATGAAGCACGTATTAAACCTAAAAAAAATATTATTCTGATGGATAAATCTCTGAATTGTTTAGAGGTGGTTGGTGAAAATCAATTATGGATTGGCTCTAAAGAGGGTTGGTTAAATGGGTATGATATAAGACAAGCAAAAGTTACAATTCGGTTTGAAAGCAATAAAGATGTGAGTTTACCTCATGATGTTCTAGCAGGTATAACATTTAATCATGAATATTTAGTGGCTGTGGGAACAAATTTAGGTGCTATTAAGGTATGGGATATTCGTCGAACAGGGGGAACTCCTTATTTCTCAGATGCGTTACATAATCAATCTGGGGTAAAAGCTTTGGCATTTAATCCGAATAATCCTAAAGAGTTAGTTAGTGGAGGGGGCTCGAGTTGTCAGAACCTCATTTTAAGAAATATCGAAAAACCCGATGACATCCCGAAAAAGATAAACCTGGGTTGTCAGATCACTGGGGTGGCGTGGTTGGAGA
Organism: Legionellales bacterium UBA2469; assembly: GCA_002342175.1. Taxonomy (GTDB): domain Bacteria; phylum Pseudomonadota; class Gammaproteobacteria; order Legionellales; family Legionellaceae; genus UBA2653. Next base: position 33,921 of record DDPL01000032.1, read on the forward strand.
AAAAGGATCATTTCATTGCAACTACAGGATTTACTGCTCAATTGGGGTTGTTTAGAAAAAATAGCATGGAGCTAGAGGCTTTAACAAATATCTCATTATTATCGGATGAAGCTCCAGGACGAATGGTTTATTTAGCAGCCCGCCAAAATCAATGTGTCGCTACATATGATGGGAATGAGACCTTGAATTATTTTAGCATTGATGGGATTGATAACATGCCACGTACTTTACAAACTGGTCATATCAATACGCCAGGATTTTTACAGTCTTCAGGACCATATACGATACGGTAAGAAATATTGAAAAAAAGATCGGTATGGTCTTTTGTCTCATGCTTGCATATTGGAATGATCATGTCATATGAATATGGCGTCCCCAAGGGGATTCGAACCCCTGTTACCGCCGTGAAAGGGCGATGTCCTAGGCCTCTAGACGATGGGGACCTAGTGTGATATTAAGGTCTCAAAAAAATAAATCGTGGCGTCCCCAAGGGGATTCGAA
>DDPL01000032.1:34437-42397 GCA_002342175.1 Legionellales bacterium UBA2469
AGCGCTCTCCCAGCTGAGCTATAACCCCGTTGGAAGACGCATTTTAGTTTTTTTTCATACTTGTTGTCAAGTAATTTCAATAAAATTTTTAGGTAGATGATTAGTAATGACCATGTACTCTTTGAGATGGTTTTGAATGATTTGAAGAATCATATCCTTGAGAACTATGACCATGTTGGCGGTTATCTTGATTAGGATAATACGCCGGATGTTGGTGTACATGGGTATTTCTGAAAGATGGTGTGGGTGGTGGAGAATCAAATACGCTGTGGTAGCGATGAGAGTCATAACGTTGCTCACGCGAAGAAGGCATAAAAAATAGATTAATTAAGGTCGCGCCACCGATTAAACCCAAAATATTTCGTCCAAGATTGGTTTGAAAAATAAAATATAATAAAGCTAATAATGCAGCGAGAAGTAATAAATTAAAAAAAGGAGCTAAAATAGCGGAACTAGCGCCAATGGTTGCTGGAAGACTAAATAATAATTGGGCTTCGAATAACATAAAAACTCCTTTTATTGTAATGTAATGGCCTCAAGTCGTTGTTCCAATTGTAAGATTAAGTCGGTGAGATATTCATTCGATTCTAGTTTTGAAATGGCTTGCTTAGCTTGAAATAATTCTTCTGAAATTTTACTTTTTAAAGTCTCTTGATCATAGAAACTCACAAATGTAGTTTTTTGATTGGACTGATCAGAGGAGTGTTTTTTACCCCATTGTTCGGTTGCATAGACATCACCATAGTCATCAAACATCTGATAAGCTAATCCTAAATGTTTTACATAGGTATCTAATGCCGTTTGGGTTGAGATATCTGCCTCTGCTGCTTCACAAATGCTATCCGTAATAGCTTTTAGTAAAGCGGTTGTTTTTAAATGATGGATTTGTGTAATTGTTTCAATGCTTAAATTGGGCAGATGCAGCATTTTTAAATCCATGCTTTGTCCGCTTAATATGCCTTGAGGGCCAATATTATTTAATATAATCGCCATAATTTTAAGCGTTTGTTGCGCAGAAATATGAGGCGGTAATTTTTCAATCAAATGACTGAATCCAATATGATGAAGCGCATTACCGCTCAGTATGGCGGTGGCTTCATCAAATGCTTTATGACAGCTTGGTTGCCCGCGTCGAAAATCGTCGTTATCCATGGCAGGCAGGTCATCATGGACTAAAGAATAGGCATGAATGAGTTCAATGGTAAGTGCAATTGGGTCAAGGACGGAATGTGGTAAATGAAAAATTTGTCCCGTGGCATAAACCATGAGAGCTCTAAATTTTTTTCCAGGTGTTTGCATAACATAAATGATAGCTTCTTTGAGTAAGTCATCGGGTATATTTAATGCATCGATGAAGTTTAGTTGGTATTGCAGATAATGGTTCAATGCATTTTGAAAGAATTTATTTGTGGACATTGTTTTGTTCTTGTATAAGTTGATCAATTTTATTTTGCGCATCCTGGAGCGATTTTTGACAATACTGTGATAACGTCATTCCTTCTTCGAACTGTTTTAAAGTTTCCTCAAGGGGGAGCTCTCCTTTCTCTAAGGTATTCACAATTTTTTCAAGGTCACTCATGGCGGTTTCAAAATTTTTATTGGTTTTGTTCATTGGCGCATCCAATTTTATTTTCTATGATTATAGATAGATTTATAATCTTGACAATGTTTTTCTAATTGTGCGTGTTTGGGTTCCAATTCACTTGAATAACGTTTGATTGAGGTGCTGCTAGCTCAATATGATGTTCATTGAATAATTTTAAAATTGCAAAATATAGATCGCTTTGTACCGTCGATTTTTTTGTCGCATCTTTTATTAAACAATTTAAATGAAATACCAATCCCCTTTCACCAAACGCCTTAAATAAAACCGATGGTTTATTACGTGCTGATTTAATCACTTCTTCATGTTCTGCGGCTACATCAAGGAGTAGTTTTTTCACTAATTCAACATTTGATTCATAATGGACCTGAATTTCACAAAAGATGGTTAAGTATTTATCGGTATACATATAATTTGTTACGCGTCGTGTGATGAGGTCTGAGTTTGGTACAATAATATCTTCTCGATTCGGGGTAATGATTAATGTGGAACGAACCCGAATTTTTTTGACCGTTCCTTCAACGCCATCAACGTTAATTCTGTCACCAGGTTTTAGAGGTTTTTCGATCAATAGAATCAGACCTGAAACAAAATTATTAACAATACTTTGTAAACCCAATCCAATACCGACCGATAAAGCACCTGCAACGATGGCTAGACCTGTAAAATTAAATCCAGATGTGAGAAGCCCAAGTATCAGAGCAAGTGCAAATGCTAAATAATTGAGAATAGAAACAACAGCCAATTGCGTATCTTCTTCATTGTCAAATTGATAATAATGCGTAATAAAAGTTGATAAAGCTTTACAGAAGAGGAAGACGATACAAAAAACCATAATGGCTAGGACGATACGTGCCGGGTAGATGGTGAAATTATCAAAGACAATGCCATTAAGGATGGGTTGGTAGAATTTTTCAATGTAAAAGCTTACAAAACCCATGCTTAATCCAATAAAATAAATGGTAAAAGCCAAAATAGTGATTTGTAAACAAAGTTTAAGAATATAGAGCTCTTTTAAATTTTTACCTTCATGGTAACCAAATATATGTATGAGTCGAAGTTTAATTGGCTCAGTGGTTAAGATGCTGTATATTTTTTGAACAGCCTGAAGGAGTAAGGCTGAAGCAAATAAAATTGCAATGATGGTAATACTCGAGTAAAACAAATGCATGGCTAAAATATGGTAACCAATCAGATTGGTCAATATACAGGTGAAAACATATATCACCGAGATGCTCTTTAATCTTTTTTTGTACTTTCTGACCCAGTTATAATGAAAATGCAAACGAAAAAAATGAAAAATCATCGATAAACAACAAAATAATGCTAACCACAAATAAACTGATTGGGCGGCATGGATGAAAATTTTGGGGTAGTTAATCAGTAATTTTGACCATTTAAATGTTTCGGCGATGAGCGCAAGTACCAAAGCCGTGTTAAATAATTGATAGAAATAATTAAAATCTAAGCCATACCAAATGAAGATGGCTCGGGTTCTTTTCATAGAAAAAATTAAAACGTTTAAAGAAAACAATCCCGATAGAATGAGTAATACTTTAAAAATATCACAGGTGTGAAAGTTGAAATTGGGAACGGATTCATGAAGATAACACCAGATCCAATTAAAAGTCATCCATAGGGTTAATATAGAACTAATCATCCATGCAGTATGTTCGTGCTTGATGCGAAAGACCTTCATTAATGAAGGTGTTTTAAGAATTTTATAAAGTAAATATAACGATAAAAAAATACTGATAAGCGCATGAAATAACCAGTTTTTAATCTCCAAGTCAGAAATTTGCAGATTTAAATTAGGAGGGAACATATTATGGGTTTGCCAGATTTGCATCAATTTTGGGATTGTTTTCCAAATGGGGGAGGATTTGCTAAAAGTTTCTTCTTTTTTGAGTTCAGCAACCGTTGTTTGATAGGCAAATATCGCTTCACTTGCTCGAATTTTAAATAGTCGGCATTGTGCCTGAGCATTATTCAGTTTTTTGACTTCCTTTTGGAAATACAATTGATCAGCTGTTTTTTCGGTTGGTGTGGTTGTTGAGGGAGGTGTCGCGTCATTAGGTGTGACATTTTGGATGATCAAGGTATTGATGTTATTCAGTTTTTTTTGTGTTTCATCCACACACTCTTGGGCTTGGTCGCTTAAGTGTTGCAAGGATTTGATAGCATGAGACAAATCTTTGATATTTAAATTTTGCGTTGAAAGTTTTAGATTGATTTGATCAAATTCCTTATTGGCATCGGCAATATTGAATTCAGGATCTTGAGTAGTTTTTGCGTTGCTAATCGATGGGACGGCATTTAGAGGCGAGGGAGTGGTTTGAGCAAACAGCATCCCATGAGGAAGTAACAATATCAGCAAAAAAATTAAACGCATGAATGTATCCATCAATAAAGTAACTGATCTAATTTATCGATACTTCGATATGAAAACAATCACTATGAAAACAAGTTTAAAAAAAAAGTCAAAATATGTCTTATAATTAGCATACAGGACATTATTAGAGCAATATTATGGCCATTATGCCACTGACAGCAAATATACTAATAGCAATGCCGGGTTGGAAAGATACCATCTATGAAAAAAGTATCATCTTTGTCTGTGAGCACCATGAACAAGGCACTGTAGGATTAATTTTAAATCGTCCGACCACTTTTTCTTTAAGTTATATTTGTGAACAGCTTCATGTGGACTGTGAACAATCAGAATCAAAAAACATGCCCTTACTTTTTGGAGGACCCATTCAACCTGAACGTGGTTTTGTACTACATCGTCCCTTTGGGGATTGGCGTTCAAGTTTGGTCATCCAACAAAATGACGTGACATTAACAACCTCAAATGACGTGATTAAAGCACTTGCTGAAAATAAAGGACCTGATAGTGTCATGATTGCTTTAGGTTATAGTGGATGGGATGCTAAAAAATTGGAAGAAGAAATTATAAATGACATGTGGATGGTCTGTCCTTTTAAATCGGAATTATTGTATGATATACCCTACGCTCAGAGATGGTCGTATGCGGGAAGTATTTTAGGGGTTAATTTTGATTTAGTTTCTGGTTCAGGTCATGCATAAAGAAGGTTATTGTCTCGGTTTTGATTTTGGCTTAAAAAAAATTGGATTGGCAGTGGGTCAATTTGTGACATTTACTGCGCAGCCTATAGGTGTTATTTTTGCCAAAGAAGGCGTTCCAGATTGGAAAAACATTGAAAAATTTATTAAAGAATGGCGTCCTCAATGTTTGGTTGTTGGATTGCCTAAAGCGGTTGATGGTTCACCTTTATCGGTCACAGACAAAGTTGAACAATTTGCAGAGGAATTAAAACGATTTGGTTTGCCCGTTTACCTAACAGATGAAAGGATGACAACGAAGGAAGCTCGAAGTCATCTTTTTGAAGCGGGTGGATTTAAGGCTCTAAAATACGGCAAAGTTGATAGTGTTGCCGCAGCCGTTATTTTAGAGCAATGGATGAATGATGTTTAGATTGCAGGTTTCAACGAATCTTCAGGGCGTGACATGTACTCCGCTGCTAATCCAGCAAGCGTTCCTGTAATGTTACCCACAATTGCAGCCATTAAAAAGATAGCAGTTGAAACACCTGCAAGGGCGATGAATGAAGGGAACAAAGCCGTTATTGGTGCAATAAACGCTAGCATCACACCCAAAGCAATGTTAGGCATAACACAAGCGCCAGCCATACCACCTGTTTCTCCAAACATCGATTGACGAACTAATAAAGCATATTGTCTATTCGCTTCTTCCTCTCGACGCTGTGCCTCGTAAAGTTCTTTTGCTTTTGCTAATAAAGATTCACGCGTATAACCATATTTGTTCGTGTTACCTTTTTTCGGATAGTCTTTAGATTTTTGAAATCATCCGAAAAATCAAACTTATCCTTAGTAACTTTTAAAGAGACGCAGAATGTCGAGTTTGAATTGTTTAAGCTAGGGACATCGACATGTGATTTCATAGTTTTTCCTTCATTTGATTAAACTGTGGGGGTATCAGGACGGGTAGCGTAGTCAACAAACATGCCTGTAAAACGTCCGAGCAAATTTCCGATCAGCATGGATAGGGCAACGACTGCCAATAATGCACCGATAGCGAGTACCATTGAAGGCATCATCGCAATTAAAGGTGCGCCCAAAAGAAAAACCGCTGCTGTTACTGCTACAGGTAATGTAAGTTGTCCGACAACGCCACCTGTTTTGATGAACAAACTTTGACGGGCCAATTGATTTGTGTAAACTGCATGATTCAGCATGATTGCAAATGCCTCAAAATGACTCAATTTTGGGCATTATACCAGATAAAAATGATTAATGAAATGTTTTATTGATAAAAAAAATACAATATTTATTGTGGTTTGGTCAGTAACATTTGTACTTGTTTTTCTAAGGTTTCAATTTTCTCGCGAGTTTTAGCGAGAACTTGAGTTTGGACATCAAACTCTTCACGACTGACCAGATCAAGTTTTGCAAAGGTACCCTGCAAAACCATTTTAATTTGGTTTTTGATGTCTTCTTCAAGACCTTGACTGAACGGTAAAACTTCGAGAATTTTTTTGGTGATGTCGTCAATGTGAAATGGAGGTAACATGGTGGTTATCGTTTTATATTTAAAATTAGTTAAATTCTAGCACAAATATGTTATTTGCAAAGGGATATCATAAAGTGCCATTGTGATGCAGTTACCGGCATTACGGATAATCGATTTCCTTTACGAACCAGTGGCATGTCTTGTAGCTCGGGATAATGGTATAAGCTTTTAAGAGATAAGGTTTTTTCAAATTTTGTAACAAACTGAACATCGACCATGTCCCATCGTGGATTATCTGATGTGCTTTTCGGATCATAATAATGGCTTAAAGGGTCCCAGGCCGTGTAATCGGGATATGCCAAGCGAGAAACCTTTGCAATACCTACAATCCCGGGCAAATCACAATTGGAGTGATAAAATAAAACAAGATCTCCGATTTGCATCTGGCGCATGAAGTTTCGGGCTTCCTAATTTCGCACACCATCCCAGGGGGCTGTTTGTTTAGAGGCATTTTTTAGATCTTCAATGCTAAAAACAGAGGGCTCTGATTTCATTAGCCAATATTGTGCGTGGTTCATGTAATGCGGTCTTTTAAGTTAAAAAGAAAGATTAACATATTTTATTAAAATGTCAGAATGCGTTTTTCGGTGATAAGCATGTTCAATGAAATATCATATGAATCATGTGGAATTGATGTGTATTCTTGAATATCGAAAGCGAGGCCTATTTTTTGAATAGAACAGTTCTGAAGGGTTCTATCATAGCAACCTTTACCCATTCCGAGTCTTTGTCCTGTTAGATCAAATGCGAGCATGGGGATAAAAATAACATCCAATTGATGAATATCAATATGCGGTTGGAGTGGAGAGGGTTCTTCAATATTCCACTGGTTTTGAATGAGCGGTTGACGTTTATCATATAAATAAAATTCAAGATGCATATCGCTTTGGACAATGGGTAAATATTTGTTTTTAGGTTGTTTGAGAAGGGCTTGGATTTGAACCTCATGCTGCATGGGCATGTAAAGCCCAATATTTTGCGCGTTAATAAAAGAAGGCAATTCTAAAATGTGGTTATAAATTTGACTTGACCAAGCGATAATCTTGTTTTGTGTGAGATGGCTGCGAATTTTTTTAAAGTGTTCACGTAATTCTTTTTTGGACAAGGACATAGAATAGTGATAGCAATAATGGATTCATTTAATTGTTTATTTTTATGAGGATGGTGTCAATCTTGTTTTTTTTTAAATAAAACAGTTGAATTTTTTTTTAGGGTTTGATAATTACCTTTTCATATAAGAATTATTTCAATTGAAGAGGGAAAAATGACTGAAATATTTGAAGAAGAAGAAAAGGTTGTATCAAGAGATGATGAAACGCTAGATGATAATACTGAAGAAGAGGGTTGGGTTAATCTTAAAATCGAACAATCATCAGATGCAAGAAGACGATTAGAAGATTTATTGGATGAACGTCGACTTCGTGATGAGTTAGATGATTATTTCGAAAATGAGGACCTGAATTAAGTTTTTGATCTTTTTAATATTGATTGCATTATGGATGTTTAGATTATAATCTAATTATATTATTGTCATCATTGGTGAGGCGAACATGGCAGATTTTCCACCAACAGCCCATTGGCGAGATTCCGCGCGCAGTCCTCGCTTTTTCATGATTGATGCAAGAGCATCTTTTTCAATTCTTTTATTTTTATTGCATATCAGTGCAACAACAGGGATGTTTGTTGTCGTAAGTAGTGCTTTTTTTAGTATTTTGGAACATTTTGGATTTTCTTTGCCGGTT
>DDPL01000037.1 GCA_002342175.1 Legionellales bacterium UBA2469
ATACAACCATGGTCAATGGCATGGGCGTCCTTGGATGGGGCGTCGGTGGTATCGAGGCAGAAGCGGCAATGCTCGGACAACCTATTTCAATGTTAATTCCAGAAGTTATTGGTGTCGAATTAAGCGGTCATTTGCCCGAGGGAACAACTGCCACAGATCTTGTACTCAGTATTACCCAAATGTTACGTCAATTTGGTGTGGTCGGTAAATTTGTTGAATTTTTTGGGCCGGGTTTAAAACACCTCCCCTTATCCGATCGTTTAACCATTGCGAATATGGCTCCAGAGTATGGTGCAACTTGTGGTATATTTGGGATTGATCAAGAAACTATTAAATATCTCCGCCTCACTGGGCGTGATGTGCAAACCATAGCATTGGTTGAAGCTTATGCAAAAGCCCAAGGCATGTGGAACGATGATGCATCTAGCGCAGTTTATACAAATGTTTTAAAATTTGATATTTGCAGCGTAAAACCCTCTTTAGCTGGGCCAAAACGTCCACAAGATAAAGTAGAACTTCCACAATTGCCGCAAGCTATGGCATCTATATTATCTGAGCAAACTGATACCCAGTATCCTGTTCAGAATCAATCATATGAAATGACTCATGGTGCTGTTGTGATTGCAGCAATCACCAGTTGCACCAATACATCAAACCCAAACGTTTTAATGGCTGCCGGTTTATTGGCTAAAAAAGCTGTTGAAAAAGGACTTAGAACGAAGCCTTGGGTTAAAACATCTTTAGCACCTGGTTCAAAAGTTGTTACCGACTATCTGACAAAAGCAGGCTTACAGAATTACCTCGATCAATTAGGATTTGAGCTGGTCGGCTATGGCTGCACCACCTGTATTGGAAACTCAGGCCCTCTTCCTGATGATATAACAAAATGCATCACAGATAACGATCTAACCGTCAGTGCAGTATTATCCGGAAATCGAAACTTTGAGGGCCGTGTTCATCCGCTAGTGAAAGCTAATTGGCTCGCATCGCCCCCTTTAGTTGTTGCATTTGCTCTGGTTGGACATACCAAAGCAGATCTAACCAAAGAACCTATAGGATATGACTCAAACAATAATCCTGTTTATCTCAAAGACATTTGGCCAACACAACAAGAAATTTCCAGAGCAGTTGACCAAGTTAATGCTGAAATGTTCAAATCGCGTTATTCTCATGTCTTTGATGGTGATAAAGCATGGCAAAGTTTAAAAACTTCCGAGGGCCTTACATTCAATTGGCAAACCAAATCAACCTATATTCAAAAACCACCATTCTTTGACCATTTGACGCATCAAATTAAACCAATTCAGGCGATAGAAAATGCAAATATTCTAGCCATATTTGCAGATTCCATCACAACTGACCATATCTCACCAGCCGGATCTATCAAATCAAATTCACCGGCAGGCCTTTACTTAAAATCCATGGGCGTTGCCGAAAAGGATTTTAACTCTTATGGCTCTCGTCGTGGAAATCATCAAGTGATGATGAGAGGAACATTTGCAAACATTCGTATTCGTAATGAAATGATCCCTGGTATTGAAGGTGGAATGACCAAATACATCCCAACTCAAGAGGTAATGCCTATTTATGACGCAGCAATGAAATATGCGGACCAACAAAAGTCGTTGGTTATCATTGCAGGGAAAGAATATGGCACTGGTTCTTCCAGAGACTGGGCTGCAAAAGGTACAAAATTATTAGGTGTTCAAGCCGTTTTAGCCGAAAGTTTTGAGCGTATTCACCGTTCAAACTTAATCGGAATGGGGATTATGCCATTACAATTTAAGAATGGAGAAAATCGTCAAACCTTAAAACTCACTGGTGAAGAAATCATCTCGATTGAATTAGGTGACAATATGGAACCTCGCCAAAACATCATGGCACATATTGCTCGTTCCAATGGTCAAAAACAAACAATCGAATTGCAAAGCCGAATAGATACAGCGAATGAATTAAATTACTATCGCAATGGCGGCATTCTTCAATATGTGCTTCGACAGATGAAATAATTTATGGTGAATCATCCATCTAAAAAAATCTTAAGCGTATTCACGTTAGTTATGATCAACGTTATCGCTGTTGATAGCTTAAGAACTGTGCCGATAACAGCAAAACTTGGATTATCTCTCGTGAGTTATTACCTGTTTGCTGCTATCGCTTTTTTTATTCCGGTTGCGCTTGTCTCTGCCGAACTTGCAACATCTTATCCACGTAATGGTGGCATCTATATTTGGATTCGTGAAGCATTTGGCCAACGGACTGGTTTTGCTGTCATATGGCTACAATGGATATATAATCTCATCTGGTTTCCGACCATCTTAATTTTCATTGCCTCAACATGTGCGTATATTTTTGAGCCGGCTCTAGCCAAGGATAAATTTTATTTAATCTCTATGGTTTTATTTTTATTTTGGGGATTTACGGGCTTAAATTGTTGTGGTTTACGCGTTGCAAGTGTTGTCAGTACCATTGGCGCAATTTTAGGAACGCTTATCCCAATGGCTGGAATTATTGGCATGGCCATTTATTGGTTACTTGAGGGTCATGCACCCGTTAATAATTTCCATGAACAATCGTTGCTACCCGATATTTCATCCTTTAATTCTTTCGCTATGTTTGTAGTGGTGATATTTGGACTGATTGGTATAGAAATGTCTGCTGTGCATGCTGAAGATGTAAAAAATCCAAGACTAGATTATCCAAAAGCAATAGCTTATTCTGCAATAATTATTATTCTAAGCCTGGTGCTTTCTGCGCTTGCGATTTTGGTCGTTGTCCCGATTTCACAACTTAGTCTAATTACGGGACTCATCAAGGCTTATGAGCTCTTTTTTCAAGCCTATGATTTAAAATGGATGACGCCAATCTTAGCAGGAATGATTGTCATTGGAGGATTAAGCTGTGTTTCTGCCTGGATGGTTGGTCCAATTAAAGGATTGAGCATCGCAGCGCATGCATCCGATATCCCAAAAGGAATTTATTCTCTAAATCGATTCCACGCCCCTTATAAGATGCTATTGCTCCAAGCCGTTATTTTTAGCATCATTAGCATTAGTTTTATCTACTTACCAACAGTCGGTGCAGCCTACTGGTGGCTAAGTGATATATCATCTCAATTGGCTTTAGTCGTTTACATTTTAATGTTTATGGCCTTTATTAAATTAAGACAAAATCCAAATCAGCCATCAAAAATCTTTCAGGTTCCCGGCGGAAAATTGGGGATGTGGATAGTTTCTGGATTGGGATTGAGCTGCTGTAGTTTTGGCTTTGGTCTTGGTTTTTTAACACCTCCGCAAATTCCAAGTGCAGCTCATGATATTTCAATTTATTTTATGTTGGGTTTACTATTTATACTTATTGCGTTCCCATTTTGGTTAGGTCGAAAGCATGTCCATCATTTAGATAAATGATGGAAAACACAAACGTGGTTTTTTAAAAAATGTTGAAATTATACTCTCGCATAGTTCATCATTATCCATTTGCAATAGCGCCTCTCTATCTAAACGATCTTCATTTATATTCTCAACCACAAGGTTCACATTCTCAAAAAACTGACCATTTGCTCTAATGTCTAAAATCAAGATATCATTAAATGTAAAATGATAATTTCTCATAAACTCATTAATTTCAGCTTGATGTTTCAACAATCGATTTTTTTGTTCTGGATGTAAATTATAAAAATCACGAATAGAGCAATGAAAATCTCGGGCAATTAAAAAATAATCATCCTTATGCGAAATAAGTTGACGTAATTCATCAACAGACAATCTCATCAAGTCATCAAAGTTAAACTGCATATAACCAAATAAATTCATTTGATTTTCGGCAAGCAATGTTGAAAACTCGACAAGATCATGTTGTCGAGACAAGACAAATTCTTCGAATGGCATCGTTAAACTTGGAATGATGTCATTAAATACTGTTGCGTGCTGCAAAATCTGTTGACGAACCAAATCTGGAAAATTTATCAATTGCTCTAATTTAACAGTCGATTGTAGAAGTAATCGACCATAGGCACGTCGATGCTCAAATATTTCACTTTGGAGCTCTGGCGATAACCGAATATATAATTTTAAATTACGTAAGATATTTTCAAATGATCCTGCGTGCATGGCTAATTTAACACGAAAAACTGAATCAATCGTTAAAAATTCATCTAACGTGATTCCAGACAATTCTAAAATTTTATGATAGTGATAACAATGTTTTGCAAGTTCTTCTAACAGCTCAGGTGGATATATAGTTAATTTTTCAAAGGTAATATGCCCTTTCGCAATATACTCTTTAAATGCATTTGCAAAGAACATCACTTTAAAAAAGCGTTTTTCATCCAACGCTTTTAATGATTTCATCGTGGTGATATGTTCACAAAAATCAATCATTTCGAGGTAAAAAACTCGATATCTTGGACATAAATCTTCCAACTCAAAACCTGACAACAACATCTTATAGTATTGATAATTGTAGCTAACTAAATCTTTTTTAATATTTTGGGGCAAATTTAAAACATCATGGAAGGATAATTTGGGATTTGCTTTTTTAAAAAAAGTGTAAAGATTCGCTAAACGCAAGCTATCAATTCTTTCATTCGCTGGGATAGCGATGATTTCTTTAAATGAAAGCATTCGACTACTGATTAATTGATTAATGATAAGAAATTGTTCACAAAACTCTTCTAAGTCAATAACTGGCATTTGTAATAATAAATAAATAATTTCTAAATTAAAATTAGTCCAAGCATAAATAGAATCTTTATATTTTTCTAGAATTAACAGATGTGAATCGGCATGTTCGATAATTTTTTCAATAGGCATACCATTGTTATATAATCTATAAAATACACTTTTGATCTTAATCAATTGCGAAATGGTCTCTTCATCAATATTCAAAAAATCTTGAATATGTATAGTTGTACTTGAATCTAAATTAGCGAAAAATATAAAATTGTCATAAACAAACTGAATTTTTTGATGATCATAACTCAAAATTTGTTCTAGCGTGAATTCTAATAAATTTCCAACCATCAAATATTGTGGAATCAACATTATCTGCCCACTTGAAAGTTGAGAAATTGCAGAACTTTTTGCATAATGTAAAAAAAATCGACTAAATTCACGTTGATGTGAAGAAATAAAATTCAGTTGTTGATCTGATAATAATAATATTGTTGATATCGAATATTGATACTTGATGAAAAGATTCACGACCACTAAATGATTTTTAATTCGCACAAGATCCTCAGAAAATAAACTCAAAAACTCCATCATTGAGGTTCCTCTTGTACTCACAATTTTTTCAAATAAAGGTAAGTTTGCCTCGATATGAGCCAATTGCTCTGGCGACCAGTTTGAGCACTCTTGCAATTTACAGTGAAGCTTCATATTAATTTTCTTAAGTATCGGTAGGTGTTGAATTAATGCCTGCAATTGAGCGTTATCCATTCGTAAATATTCTATAAATTGGCCAAATGTTAAAACAGTTAATGTCTGTAGCTCATCCACATTTTCAAGCACTAAATGACGTGTATCTGTGTCTAAATCAAATAAATACGGAATTGGTAATCCTGTTGTATTTCTAAATTTTATATATAAATCTGTAACATCTGAAAAAATAGCCTTATATTCAATATCCGAAAAGTCATCAGGTGGCACATCAAAAACAGAATCCAAGACAAAGGGTGAATCACGATGTATAACGCCGACCAGAAAATGTTGAGCTCGTTCATAAAACCATGAATGCGGAATAAGAACCGCCGGTTCAGGATATTTTTTCGATAAACAATTTTTGAGTTCAAGAGCAATTATTTCGGATGCCGCTTGGAACTTTGAATCATATCGTATAATTTCCTCAATAACATCAGCATTGATCTCCGAAAGTTCTGATATTCTTTTTTGGATCAGTTGTACTGATGCCATACATATAACGGAATTCGACAAAACCAGATGTGAAAAAAATGAGAAGATTTGCTCTAATTTGTTATGAGAATAACACTGTTCTTGTAATATAAGAATTTTTTTCAATTGAGATATATAAAGTGATACTTGTTCAATTCCTGTTATAGGAAGGCTATATAACAGGTATTCTAAAAAACCCAAACAGGATGTTTTGTTTTCATAATTAATGTTCATATTAATGCCACTCTATCATAAAAAAAAGAGTGGCATTATATCATAAAATTCTACAATCTATACTTAATTTAAAGTAAATTGATTTTAATCAGTTAGTGACATTAAACTTGCATTGCCCCCAGCCGCCGTTGTATCAACAGTGTAGGTTCGTTCATGACACAATCTTTGTAGGTATAAAGGACCACCAGCTTTAGGTCCGGTACCTGACAACCCTTCACCCCCAAATGGCTGTAATCCTACAACAGCACCTATCATATTTCGATTCACATAACAATTCCCAACATGAGCATGTTCTCGTATATAAGCGATGGTTTCATTGATTCGACTTTGTATGCCTAAAGTTAAGCCATAGCCTGTTTGATTGATTTCATCAACAACCTCAGCTAATTTTAAGCCATCAAAGGTTATAACATGCAATAGTGGCCCAAACACCTCTTTTTTCAAAACATCAATGGAAGGAATTTTAAACGCAATTGGCGTCATAAAATGTCCTTGATGAGTATCCATATTTAATGAATATTCAAAGATAACCTCATGTTGTTTTTTCATTTTGGTCGCATGTGTTTTTAAAACTTTTAAAGCCGTTTCATCTATAACTGGTCCAACGTCCGTTGTCAATAAGGATGGCAATCCAATATTTAATTCCGCCATCGCCCCCTGAAGAAGTGCTTTGAAACGTGGGTAAACATCTTGCTGAACATAAACAACTCGAAGTGCAGAGCAACGTTGACCAGCACTACCAAATGCCGAAGATAAAACATCTCTTATCACTTGCTCTAACAATGCCGATGAATCAACAATCATCGCATTCAAGCCGCCCGTTTCTGCAATCAACGGAACAATAGGGCCTTTTTTATCTGCCAAACTTTTCGCAATCAATGATGCGACCTCTGAGGAACCTGTAAAAATGACCCCTGCAGTTTGAGGATGTTTCACCAATGCAGCACCAATATCTTCACCATGGCCAGGTAATAATTGAATAACGTCATTAGGGAACCCTGCGATTCGCATCAATTTAACTGCATATGCAGCTATTAAAGACGTTTGTTCTGCCGGTTTTGCAATCACGCAGTTTCCTGTAACCAAAGCGGCAACAACTTGGCCGACAAAAATAGCTAAAGGAAAATTCCATGGACTGATACAAACCATTACACCACGAGGATGTAAACTCCACTGATTCAACTCTCCCGTATATCCTGGTAAATCTAAACAATACTCCATCATTTGACGCGCTTGGTAGGCGTAATATCGACAAAAATCAATTGCCTCTCTAACTTCTGCAATCCCGTCTTCTAAAGTTTTTCCTGCTTCACGACAAGCGAGAGTAATCGCTTCTAGTCGATTTTCTTCGAGTAATCGAGCAAATTTTTCAAGAATATGGGCTCTTTTATCTACATTTATTTTTGACCATTTCTTAAATCCTTGCAAGGCATTCTCAAATGCCGCATTGACAAGACTTGTTTGCGCATAACAAACTTCTCCAACTTTATCTTTCTGATTTTGCGGACTTAAAACATCAGTAGTCTTGGTATGATGTGTATCATCATTTCCACTTAACATAGGTCCGGCAAACCATTTTTGATTTTGAAATGTTTCAAATTCCTTTTGTAATTGAGCGAGCTGTTCTCTATCACTCCAATCAATCCCTCTTGAGTTTTCACGTTGTGGTAAGAAAATCGCCCATGGCAAAGGAATATTTTGATTCATCACATTCATATATCGTTTTGAAATTTCTATTGGATTTTCTACGAGCTCATCAATTGAAACATTTTCATCAACAATTCTGTTCACAAAAGATGAATTTGCGCCATTTTCAAGTAAACGACGCACTAAATAAGGTAATAAATCTTCATGACAACCCACCGGTGCATAGACTCGACAAGGAATATTGAGCTTATTGGCAGGAACGATTTGTTCGTAAAGTTCCTTACCCATCCCATGCAAACATTGAAATTCAAAATCTCGATAAGAACCAGCAAGTTCTAAAATCGTCGAAACACTATGAGCATTATGCGTTGCAAATTGCGGGTAAATTTCGTCGGTATACGTTAATAATTTTTTTGCACAGGCTTGAAATGAGACATCTGTAAAAATTTTTCGAGTAAATACAGGATACTCCTTTAAGCCATTTATTTGTGTTCGTTTAATTTCGCTATCCCAATAAGCGCCCTTAATTAAGCGAACCATAATTCGTCGACCACCTTGACGTGCGAGATCAGCTACCCAATCAATCAAGGTAAAAGCCCTTTTCTGATAAGACTGCACTGCCAAACCAAAACCGTGCCATCCGGATAGTTTTGGATTCAAATAGACATCAGAAAAAATATCTAAAGAAAGTGCTAATCGTTCTGATTCTTCTGCATCAACGGTAAGACCAACTTGATATTCTTTTGCTAATATTGCAAGTTCTAATAGACACTGTCCTAATTCCTTGCGGACTTTAACTGCATGCGCTTCTGAATATCGAGGATGCAAAGCTGACAATTTCACTGAAATATTGGATTTTTCAACGATTGATTTGCTATTATCAACCGATTCACCTAAAGTTTTAATCGCATTAACATAGGCTTCATAATATTTTTGAGCATCTTTTTGCGTTAAGGCTGCTTCTCCTAGCATATCATATGAGAACCGATAGCCTTGCGCTTCATACTTTTCACCACGTTTAATCGCTTCAGCAATGTTTTTTCCCATCACAAATTGTCGACTTAATACTTTCATCGCTTGTGCAATAACAGTTCTCACAACTGTTTCGCTGCTTCGATTAAAAAAGCCTTTTAGTGCACGCGTCCAATCTTGATGTGAATCACTTGGTTTTAAAGCTTTACCTGTTAAAACCAATGCCCAAGTGGTTGCGTTAATAAAAAAGGAATCACTTTTTCCAATATGTTCTTGCCAATTGGGGGTCGTTAACTTATCTCGAATGAGTTTATCAATGGTCGCTTGATCAGGCACTCTCAATAGTGCTTCTGCTAAACACATCAATGCAATACCTTCTTGGGTTGACAAAGAATAAGTATTTAAAAAAGAATCAACGCCCACCGCATTTTTTCTCATCATCCGTACTTGTTGAATAAGAATTTTTGCATGGTGCATAATTTTTTCATTCGATTCCGGGGTTAGTTCTGCATAATCCATGAGTTTTGCGACAACATCGTATTCATTCGCTCGATAATCTGCATTAATAAGTGCGCGTAAGCCGTCTAAAGGTTGGATGGTATAGGGTTGTAACATATTCTTATTCTCCTTGACATATATTCCATTATGAAGCATGGATTTTTTTAAGGCATTATATCTTAAAAANNAAAATCCAAGCATCCAATATATATTTTTTAGAGAAAAATATATTAATTATGCACAAAATGATTTTATATACTACAATTAAAACAGTTGATAAGGAATATCAACATTAAGGAACTTTTCTTAAAGGGACTTAGGAACTTGATGACAGGATGTTTGAGAGTTCAGGAAAGACCGGATTTGCATCCGGTCTTTTTTTTATGCGTAATTTGAAGCGTGTAAATAATGGCTATCAGGATAGTATGCAAATACAACCGAACCACCTTTAATGGTGTTTATTAAAGATGAAGCGACACTTTTCGCAACTGCCGGACATCCCCAGCTGCGGCCCGCTCGACCTGTTTGGCGTATATATGACGGATCCATATACCATGCACCATGAATCACCACTCGACGATTTAACGCATTGTCATTAAATCCTTTTTCTAAACCTTGTAAATTCAATGATAAACCATTATGTCCTGAGTAGGTATCTTTAGTAATAAAGGTTCCTAAGCTACTTGCCTTACTTGAAGGCGTATTTGAAAAGTGATTGGCTTTCTGCATGCCTGAATTTTGACCATGTGCAACATAAGTCTTCATCACTAATTTATGGCGATTCACATCAAAAATCCACATTCTTTGTTGAGAAGAGGGTAATGAGTAGTCAATCACAGTTAACATTGGTTTTTTAACCAAATGCTTCATTGCCGCTTTTTGATAAGCATGAACTGCTGATTTTAGTGCCGATTGATTTAAACCGGGAGCCGCATGATGTAAATCTTGATATAGGTTTCCATCAAACGATGATGAGAAAGAACTTTGAGAAATAATCAAACCTAAACCCAATGGCAGATATTTACTTAATTTATTCAAATTCATAAAACCTCTCTTGGTTATCACCCTTCAAACTTAAGGATTTTTTATGTTCACTTAGATGCAAAAAAACATAATTGTATCTTTTTTGCTCCAAAATGTAAAGTTTTAATATAATTAATAGGCGCTTTTTTAACAAAAAAACGTTTTTTTTCAATAGGTTAGTATGTTTTTTTAGGTTTTTATCTTTTCACTGGGTCATCTAAAATGCTATCATCTTTAAAAAACACATAAGGTCTTAATGATGAGAAACACCTCTTTTTCTAAAGCCGCATATATTAATACACTCGATTGGCTTATCAGTTATTTTCCAAATGCGTTTAGTAAAAAACCAAAAGAAATTAAACCATTAAAAATTGGTATACTTGATGATATCTATATTTTTCATAATTGTCTTCAACATCCAGAAGTCACAAAACAAGATATTAAACATGCAATTCAATACTACAGCAGTTCAGCATTATATTTAGCAAATCAAAAGGAACATGAACCCCGCATAGATTTATACGGCCAAGAAGTTGATGTGGTCAGCAAAGAACAAGCCAAATATGCCCTACAACGCTATGAGCAAAAAATGCAAGCCAAACAAAATCAATCTCAAACTGAAGCGGAACCCGAGAGTGAATAATCATCACTCTCGAATTGCAACCATCAAATAGTTTACATCCACCTTATCCGTCAATTCCGTACGTCTTACCAACGGCAAATAACTCAAACCTTTAATATCAATAATTCGAAATCCCTGTTTACGTAAATATTGTGCCAACTCACTTGGACGAATAAAGTGAGCATAATCATGCGTATCTCTGGGCAATAATCCTAATACCATTTCACCCATAAGAATCAATTGCAAATATGCTTTCAATGACCGATGAATCGTTGATAAAAATAGCAGACCACCCTTTTTTAATAAACGATGACATTGTTTAATCATGTGTTCGGGACTTTCAACATGTTCTAACATTTCCATACATACAATCGCATCAAAAGCTTTTCCCTTAAAATCATCGATATTCATTGCGTAATAATCGATATTTAATTGATGTTGTTTGGCATGAATTTTTGCAACCTCAATTAAGCGGGATTCAATATCAATTCCCGTTACTTCCGCCGATAAATGTGCCAACCCTTCAGAAATCAGCCCGCCACCACACCCCAAATCCAATACACGTTTTCCAGCAAAATTCAAATAATCTTGCATGAATTGAATGCGACAAGGGTTAATATCGTGCAATGTAGAAAAAGGACCATTCGAGTCCCACCATGTTTGTGCCAAATCAAAGAAAGGATTGGTGGTCATTTGTTATGCCCTTAATAAATGAAATGGTTGAAAAAATTTCAAGACTTGTGAATTTTCAATAAATGATAGCACATACGGATGTTCTGCCACTAAACATTTGTTGGATGGTAATTCTTTAAACTGTTGGGCAATTTTACCAAACAATAAAAATTTCACCTCATGACGCGACAACTTATCCAGCAATACATGCATAAATGGATACCAATGCTTGGCGTGCCATCGCATGGGTTTATCTTCGGACCAAACTAAACTCGCATTTAATAATATAAAGCCCTTATCCATTAAACGTTGAAATAAAGATGGTAAAGTCTGAATATAATGATTTTTATTGAGTGTCGCAATATCATATGATGCAAAGGGCGATTTCAATACACCCTCTGCATTCAGTAACATCTTCATAAAATTTCTTAGAGAAGTCGCTCGATTCACGTTTTTACTTAAACCATTTTCAGACCACAATGATTGAACAGCTGCATCCCAAAATGCATAGCCGTTCGCTGATTCTTGGCGTGGATAAGGAGACTCTCCTAATAAAACATATCGTACGTGCATCATCGGTTGAGAAAACGCAGCCAATACATTTGATACACCAGGCAGCCAATTTTTAGTCGCTTGTAAATCATTTAAATAATTTTCATCCATTGCATCAAAAGCCATATGAAGCAAAGGCAACCAACTCTCATCAACTTTAGATAATTTCAACCAACTTTCAATCATGGTTTATTTCACCAACTTTTTTAATAATTTCATTATAAAATCTATTGTCTTTGAAGCAGTATCTTGAATGGGATTATACTCTGCAATTTCAATGATTGGCCAATTAAAATCCTCCACTGACTTTAGAAATGCCAATGGGTCTATCCCACCGACCTCTGGACAACCTACACCCGGTATTTGTTCTGGATCAAATGCATCTAAATCAATACTTAAACCTTGAACCTGAGTACATGACTCTAAGTAAGCACGTGCCTCATTCATGACAACTCGAATGCCACGCTCTACCACTTCCTCAATAAAATAGATTCGAACGCCTAATTTTTTTAGCGCCTCATATTCCTCTGGCTCATAACTTCGTATACCAATTAAACACAAATGTTCCGGCTTCAAATATTGATAATATAAAGGCAAATCAACTATAGGCTTTGACCATAAGCCTAATAGATGTGCAATAGGCATTCCATGAATATTCTTAGAATGTGAGCTCTCCGGCGTATGCGCATCTAAATGAGCATCCACCCAAATTAAACCTAAGGAACCATCATAATGATGCATGACTGAATGCCATGTCCCTATTCCCATACTATGATCACCACCAATAACGACCAATTGTGGTGGTGCTTGCGCTAGAGCATTATCGACTTCATCGGATAATTTACGAATGACATTCGCAACAGTTTCTGTTGGTAACCCATAGATTAATTTCTGCCAATATGGTGCGAATCCAATTTCGTGAAATCGCTCTTGATGTTGTTGAAGATACAAAGGCCCTAAAACCGTATCAATGTCATTTGCTGCAATACCGCTAGCGTAACCAATTAAATGTAAAGGTTTCATTTTTAAACTCCTATTTTTAGAAAACACTTTATCTTATCTAAATTTTTACAGACATCAACCCATCTGAATGTTAAGATGATAAGTTCAATTTATTTTTTCATTTTGATATGGATTTTAATTGGTTCAGAAAACTAAACGAGGGTCGATGTATATACCGTTCAAAACAAAACATTGAAGTTCATGAAAATTCTAAATTCTTATGGATTCAGTTTAATGCACGCTTTATTCAGTCCATCATTATCAAAAAAAGACCCCATCGACCTGTTCTTCCTTACCTCCATCATTTTGTATTATTTACTAAATTATCACCTGGTAATGTCTGTTTGTTAGGCTTAGGTGGTGGATGTGCTATTCATATCCTTAAGCCTCTCTTACAAAAGCACAATATAACGGCTATTGAACTTCATGAAGACATGATTGATATTGCAAAAAATTTTTTTAATATCCCAGCGCATCCTAATTTGCAAATCATTTGTAATTCTGCTGAGCGATATATGTCACAAAATACAAATCAATATCAACATTTACTTGTTGATTTGGGGGATTTAGAAGGTTTCCCGAAATCATGTAAAACGAAACAATTTATTCATGACTGTTACCATGCACTTGCAAATGAAGGACAGTTGATGATTAATTTGACCAATTTTACTGATGTCACCTTTTTTAAACCCTTTATCAAGGAAGTATTCAATGAAAATCCACTTATCATTGAAGCCGAGGGAAATTGGATTGTTTCGATCAATAAAAATACACCTAGAGAAACAATAATACATATGTTACAATATTCTGGTTATATAAAATCGATGTATTGGCATCCTGGACACGGAGAATTGCTAAGTTTGAATCATCAATGGTTAACAAACATAAAACGATTTCTATTTAGGTTAAAAAATGCAACTCGAATATGAAAATATAGTATTCCCTCTCACAATCTTTAGCTTAGGCACAGACCAAAAAAGAGATGTCAAAAGTGATACCATCCTGCATCGCTTTATCAATTCTTGCCAAAGCTCGAAACTTGTTATTGATGGTCCATCAGTTGTTGGAATTGATGTTTTTTCGATTGGACAGGAGGCCTGTAATTTAATTTTAAAAAAACTACAACATGAAACGATCAACCAATCCCCACTTATCATTAATCTAACTGGATTTAGTCGTGGCGGAATTGTTAATCTTTATATCGTCAATTTTCTATATGAACATTTAGAAAAACTCGAAAAAAAATTAAACAGACCTTTATCCGAAAACCATGTTCTTTATAATTTAAAACGTCTACAGATCAATATGTTTAATCTGGATCCTGTCGCCGGAATTGGCGCTTCAAGCCACCCTTTTGCTAGAAACATTCCCAAGATAGTCAATAAATATGTCGCTCTACTTCAACTAGATGAAATGCGCCGGGAGTTTAAACCGCAAGATTTAACCCGCATTATTGTCCAATCATCAAAAGATACAGATGTTTGTCTTCTTCCATTGTATGGTAATCACTCCAACGCGACAAAAATCAAATCATATGAACGATGTTCTGCACCAGTGATTTACCAAAGCATGCTATACTTTTTTTTAACAAAACATCATTCACAATTTACATTTTTTCCTCCAACAAGCTCACCTCATGAACTATTAGCGTCATATTCTAAGCATCATCAAGAAAGGCAGAGTTATTTCCAATACGGAAAACGAATGAAATTTTTTGATAGCAGTATGTTCCGAACGCCACGCAAAATTAATAAACAAATAAAATACTACATTGATGATCCTGATATTTTTGTTAATTTATGCGAAAAAGAGCTTTTAAAATTTTGTTATCCAAATGCTTTTCATGTGTTATTTGAGCATAATATAAATGCTATTGATGTCAGACTTGCAACAAACGAATGTAAAATTATTCAAGAAAAATTTCCAGAATTATGGATTCGTCTATGCATGCACTTACCGAATATACATGATAAAGATGAACAAATTGAAATTAATGCAGCATCTGGTTTTCATCATGAATTTCCCTTTCATATCTTACCCATGTTGTTTAATGACATATCAAAAATAAAAATCGAAAACGATCTAGGACGTTTGGTAGCGGATGTGCGGCGATTAACATTCAGGTATGAGCGCGAAAAATCTGATTTATTTACTTTTCATCGGCGTCCCTTAGCACACGCAGCACAAGCGATTCGTGATCAAGTTGATGTCATTTGCAGTGAAAATGAGAAGGATAATACTTATGCCAATATCATCACGATGTTACAAGATATCTCTCTAGACTTTAAAAAAGCACATCATAATAACGACTTAATGTTGATGATAGATGAGCTTTTATTATCCTATGATGAATCAATACCCTTAATCAATACATCTAACTTTGATATCCAAATTTATTTGATTAAGTTTATGATGGACGGTATGTACTATATGGTCGATTTTATCGGAAAATTGGGGTACATTCCCGGATTTATTCTCTCGCTTACCGGCATTTTCTTCAATGACATGGGCACAAGACTATTAGATGTGAGCTTCCCTGAAATTTTTCTTTGGCCATTGATCCCCTTCGCCTTTTGTATACAACAATTGGGGATATTGCTTAAGAGTCACTTTGGACTTAAGGGCGTTATAGAAGATTTAGAATATGAAATTATTGTCGCAAGAGACAATTGGATTCGGGATTTAACAATAAAGAGAGAAGAGGAACCTGAATTCGATTCCTCACGTTTATTACATGGATAATAAATCTTTTTCTTTATCAGCAAGTTCTTGGTCTACTGCAGCAATATACTGATCAGTTAACTTCTGAACAATGTCGTTTCCACGACGTTCATCGTCTTCAGAAATACTTTTAGCTTTAACCAAATCTTTTAATTGCTGATTTGCATCTCGACGAATATTTCGAATTGCAACACGACCTAGTTCGGCTTCAGCACGAACAACTTTGATTAACTCTTTACGACGTTCTTCATTTAATGCAGGTAGAGGAACTCGAACCACATGTCCAACGGTTACCGGATTCAATCCCAAGTCTGAAGTTAAAATTGCTTTTTCAACCGCAGGAATCATATTCTTTTCCCAAGGTGTAACCAGCAATGTTCTAGCATCACCGGGAACAACGCTCGCAACCTGAATTAAGGGTGTGGGTTGGCCATAATAATCGAGCATGACATGATCTAACAACGATGCATTGGCACGACCCGTTCTAATTTTGCCCATTTCATGATGCAAAGACTCTACTGCTTTTTGCATCTTTTTTTCTGTTTGTTGTTTAAGTTCTTGCAACATGTTTGACTCCTACCAAGGTTCCAACTTGTTCACCCTTCACAATTTTTTGTAATGCCGATTGATCATTCATATTAAAAACTTGAATAGGCATTTGATGTTCAGCGCACATACATATCGCGGTGATATCCATCACTTCTAACTTTTGTTGAATAACTTCATCAAATGTTAAAAAATCATATCGAGTAGCATCAGCATGTTTAACTGGATCTTTGGAGTAAACCCCATCAACTTTTGTTGCTTTCAATACAACATCAGCCTTTAATTCAATCGCACGTAAACAAGCAGCTGTATCGGTCGTGAAGAACGGTTGCCCAGTTCCTCCCGAACAAATGATAACATCGCCTTTATCCAAAGTTTGACGTGCCACTTCAATATCATAGGTTTGAACAAAACCAGTCATGGGGATGGCGGAAAATACTGTCGATACGATGCCATGAGATACTAAAGCATGTTGCAACGCGATGCCATTCATCACTGTTGCCAACATACCTATTTGATCAGATTTTGCTTGATCAAATCCCGCTGGCAACAAGTTTTTTCCTCGATGAAAATTACCTCCGCCTAGCACAATTGCAACTTGTACACCCATATCTCGCAATTCTTTAATCGAATTCACAACATATTCAATCGCTTGGGGTTCAATACCAAACGGTGAAGAACCCTTCAATACTTCACCGCTATATTTTAACAAAATACGCGGATACGCCAATCCATGCCTTGTCATTATTGTCTTACCTGAGCCATCACTTCTTCAACAAAATTATCTTCACGTTTCTCAATACCTTCACCAACTTGGTAACATACGAATTTAGAAACTGTCGCATTGTGTTTTTTCAATAAAGCATCGACACGAACCGATGGATCTTTAACGAAAGGCTGCCCCATTAAGCTAACTTCTTCAACAAACTTGCTTAAACGACCTTGAATCATTTTTTCAATAATTGCTTCAGGTTTACCACTTTCACGAGCTTGCGCCATGAAGACTTCTGTTTCAACCGCAATCGCTTCTGCAGAAACTTCTTCTGGTCGCACAACTTGTGGTCTGTTTGCAGCAATTTGCATCGCAATATCTTTCGCCAATACATCGTCAGCATTTTCCATGGCAACCAATACACCGATTCGCGCGCCATGTGAGTAAGCACCTACGATACCATTACTTTCTAAGTGAACTAAACGACGTACTTGGATGTTTTCACCAATTTTAGCAACCAATTGTTGACGCGCTTCTTCAAC
Source organism: Legionellales bacterium UBA2469 (assembly GCA_002342175.1). Taxonomy (GTDB): domain Bacteria; phylum Pseudomonadota; class Gammaproteobacteria; order Legionellales; family Legionellaceae; genus UBA2653. Next base: position 17,638 of record DDPL01000037.1, read on the forward strand.
GGATTCAGAAGCATTATGAACTTTTTGGTTCATTAAGCTTTGAATATCAACTGATTTTGTATGTAAAGCAGTTTCAGCGGCTGCATTAGCAAAAGTCATAAAGCCTGCATCGCGAGCAACAAAGTCTGTCTCACTATTGACTTCTAACATCACTGCATGACGACCAGATGCATCCCTTGCTATAACGATAATCCCTTCCGCTGCAATTCGGTCTGCTTTTTTATCAGCCTTGGCTTGACCTGCTTTACGCATTTCCAAAACGGCTTGTTCGATATCACCATTGGTCATTTGTAAAAACTTTTTGCATTCCATCATACCAGCGCCTGTACGCTGACGTAATTCTGATACCATTGATGCGGTAATTGACATCGTCTTCCCCTTTAAAATACTGATTAATTAGATGCGAAAATGGCACGTCAACTGACATGCCATATTCTAAAATATCCACAAAAAATTATTTTGCTTCTTGTGTTTTTTCGATCACTTCAACGAATTCGCTATCTGCTTTTTGACTTGCAACGGTTTGACCTTGTTTCGCATCTAAAATCGCATCTGCAACGCATTTTACATACAATTCAACCGCACGCATTGAGTCATCGTTCGCAGGAATCATGTAATCAATTCCATCTGGATCATTGTTGGTGTCCACTATTCCAACAACAGGAATACGTAATTTACGAGCTTCTTGAATCGCAATGTGTTCAAAACCAACGTCAATAACAAATAACGCATCTGGCAAACCACCCATATCTTGAATACCGCCAAGGCTTTTTTCTAATTTTTCTAATTCTCGTTCTAACATCAATGCTTCTTTCTTAATCATATTTTCGAAAGAACCATCTTGTTGCATTTTTTTCAATTCTTTTAAACGGAAAATTGATTGACGAACGGTTTTGTAGTTAGTCAACATTCCACCTAACCAACGATGGTTAACATATGGCATGCCACAACGCTCAGCTTGCTCTTTAATGATGTCTTGAGCAGCACGCTTGGTACCAACAAATAAAATTTTTGCTTTATGAGAAGCTAAACGTCCTAAGAAGTTAGAAGCATCTTTCAGTAAAGGCAATGTTTTTTCTAAGTTGATGATATGAATCTTATTACGGGTTCCGAAAATAAATGGAGCCATTTTAGGATTCCAAAAACGGGTACGGTGACCGAAATGTGCACCTGCTTCTAACAGGGCTTTCATACTTACATTTGACATAATTTTCTCCAGGGTTAATCCTCCATATTTCCCATGCCAAACCCAATATGGGACCCGATGACATGTGACGAAATATGTGTGACATTAAAACTTCGTGGTATATATACCATATTTACCCATCTAGAGCAAACTTTTTCACATTTCATTTTGGTAAATCACTTAAAATTTCTTTTCCTATATTTTCGTTTATATGATATTGACGCAGCATTTGTAAAGCAGGGCCAAATGCTCGCTGATAATCACCTTCACCATAATCACTTCAATCAATTTGTTTCCTTTTACAAAAATAACTGTAAAACCAAATTTTATAGCAGTTTGGTTAATAATTGACACAATCTAATAAACTTGTTAAAATTTAAAACATTTCTTCTTTCTAACAATATCCAATGCCAGAAATTTATCAAACAGTCTCCCCAATAAATATCGACGACGCTCTAAATATGGTGAAAACTACTAATGGTAGCTTCTTGAATTTATCACTTTCATACAAAAAATTAAAAAACCAAGATGTTAAAAATCTTTGTGAAATGTTGATTATCAACGCAACTTGGATATCGCTGAATCTATCGGGATNNTGGATTTAAGTGATAATTGCATAGGTAATGCTGGTGCCAGTGAGTTGGCGAAAATAACGAGTTTGACCACATTGGATTTAAGTGATAATTGCATAGGTAATGCTGGTGCCAGTGAGTTGGCGAAAATAACGGGTTTGACCACATTGGATTTAAGTGATAATTGCATAAATGATTTAGGGGCTATTGAACTAGCTAAGACCTCAAGTCTATCCACATTGGATTTAAGTGATAATTTCATAGGTGATTTAGGCGCCAGTGCGTTGGCTAAGACCTCAAGTCTATCCACATTGGATTTAAGTGAAAATCTCATTGGTGATGCCGGTGCTATTGCTCTAGCTAAAAACAGCAATCTAACCGTATTAAGAAGTTCAAATAATGAATTCGAGCAATCCTATCAGAATCGATTATTTCAAACTATTCAAAAAAATAGAAATAATCGTTATAACGCCTATGTTTTTGCACTTATGGTTAAACAAGATTTTGATATTTCATTAATTAATCACATCAATTCCTTTTTAGTGCCTAACTCAGTGTTCCAAAACTTAACTGCTTTTACGCGATTACTTTTTTTAAATGAACATCAAACGAGATCACAACAAAAATTATTAGAGTCTGAATTACCATATAAAAAGGCAAGGGGATAAGATTTAACTATTACATCGAAGCCCAATTTCAAAATCTAGAAGTGACACTCCCTCACGAAATGAACAGATTCATTCTAGTGGGGGCTTCTTGTGACCTACGCAGACAATATATCTTCGCCTTTAGCTACAGCCCAAGCGTGTCAGCTAAACCCATCGCACGAATATTCTTCGCCGCATTCACATCCCTATCATGAATGCAAAAACAAGATGGACATTCCCATTCTCGAATTAATAAAGGCAGGAAATCTATTCGATAACCGCTGTCTCAACCAATACGCACAAATAATGCTCAGTCGGTGTTTTTTTTAATTGTCACCGTTTTGATAAC
>DDPL01000021.1 GCA_002342175.1 Legionellales bacterium UBA2469
CATTTCTAAAGAGTTTTAACAAACTGATGTTCTTTGCTTGATTAACTTAAAAATTGTTTCTATATTAAAAATCATCATCTTCTTCTTTCACTATGAAAAAAATCAATCCCAATGGACTTTATTTGCCATTTCCTGGCATTACTGTTGTCGCAAGTATTTTTCAGGAAGATTTGAATTTTTGGAATCAAATTTATCAACTGTTATCTCAATCGGAGTTGATAAAAACCTATTTTTCCCCTTTGCCGGTAGATAGTTACCATGTAACCACATTAAATTTATGTGTTGCCTCTGATTTTCAAGCCCAAGAATGGCCCATATATTTACATACAGCTTTAAAACATGTGTATCAACCGATATGGCAATATCTTCATGCGCATGCTTTTAAACCTGAAATTCATTTTGAACATATTCACACACAAGGCGCCATTCAATTGGTGTTTACATTACCTGAACATCAGCAAACGATAATTGTTGAAACCGCGAAGCAATTTGGTTTAGAGACACAAATTCCACCGGCATATCATATGACCTTGGCCTATCAATATCGGGATATCCCCAAAGCGGAACTAGCTTGCATCGAAGATTATTTACACGCGGAAGTTTACCGGGTTATGCAGTTGGTCAAACATCAATGTCGTTTGAATGTTCCGACTTTAAGTTATTTCTTTGATATGACGGCATTTCATCCATGGGATGCTCAAAAATACCCTTTCTAGTTTTGAGGGGATACCAAAAATTAGCATTGTAAAGCGTAGGGTATTTTGTATAATGACCGCAATCGATGTAAAAAAAAAGGGAAGCATATGCGGGGAAAACAAAAGTTATTTTGGCGAGGGATGGTTCTTCTCGCTGTCATGTTACCGATGTTTGGATGTAAGAATTTGTTTGAAAAAGATGATGACTACAATCCCTACAAGGATGAAACAGCAGAGCAAATTTATGCTGAAGCCAATAAAGCATTAAAAAACAAAGAATATACCAATGCGATTAAACGCTTTGAGGCAATGGATAGCATGTATCCTTTCCATGAGAAAGCCGAACAGGCCCAGTTAAAGCTTATTTATGCTTATTATAAAAAAGATGATTTTGCGTCTTGCTCGGCTTCTGCAGAACGTTTTATTCACCTCTATCCGCGTTCTAAACGTGTTGACTATGCTTATTATATGAAAGGCATGGCAAACTACAATCAACCTCGTGGCGCGTTAGCAGATATGGTTTCTTTGGATTTGGCATGGCGAGATCCAGGCACTCAATCTCAAGCTTATTCTGATTTTGCAACGTTGGTAGAGCGCTTTCCTAAGTCGAAATATACGCCAAATGCAAAACAGCGCATGATCTATTTACGTAACTTGTTTGCCGCACGTGAAATGCATGTTGCCAATTATTATTATTACCATCAGATGTATGTAGCAGCATCTGAGCGAGCAAATTATGTCGTTAGAAATTACTCACAATCGCCAAGTGCGCGTTCAGCATTGGGATTAATGGTGTATTCTTATCGTCAATTGAGTTTAACACATTCAGCAGATGATGCGCTGAAGGTTTATCATGATACCTATCATCAAGAACCGAAAAAACCTAAAAACATTTTAAAATGGTAGGCCGTATAGGGATCGAACCTATGACACAGAGATTAAGAGTCTCCTGCTCTACCAACTGAGCTAACGGCCCGCCTTTTAACAAATTATCATGTAAGGGGCGGGTCGTCTAGATGTATACTTCCAAATTAATTATGCCGGCTCTAAGACTTCTGATGAAGTGAAACAAGACATCATATCATCAAGTAATTGCTGATAAGTATGTCCAATGAGTAGCAAATTGGTGAGTTCATCTTCTGCTTCAATATCATTTGCATCGATTTGCTCTTGGAGCTCGGGTAATGCAATAACACGTTTAAAGCTTAACTTTTCATTTAAATTAAACTGAATTAAATCACGCCAGATAAATGAAAGCTCTTGAGGAATATATCCTTGATTCAACCAAGTGTCAGCAGAATCTTCTTCCCAGTCATAACCTTGGCATTTGATTTGTTTTTGGGTGTTTTCACTATCAATCCACTGAATTCTATCGGCAAGACGAAGATGGTGTGGTATTTGTTCGGGATGAGCGAGCCAACGTTGCCAAATGGCATTGATATCATCACGTGCAGCGATGGGTTGAATATCCACAGAATGCGGAACGGATTTATGAATAAGTGCGCAAATCATTTCAATTTGTTGGTTACTGGTGGCTTGAATATACATACGACTTCTTTTGGCATCAAAGAGTACCGCCCATTTTTTTTGAATACAAAATGCTTTGGGCAGTAAATCAAATTCCACATCTTGTTTGATTTGTTGGCGTTCATGGCGTTTTAAAGGATAACCACGCGATTCTGTCAGAGCCCGAATCTTTTCTTCAACGGTATTCCCAATGACTGAAACGGGTAGCATGCGTTCTTCTTTACCAAAAAAACAGATGCTATAGCCATTAATGGATAAGCTATAAGCATTGTCTTGAACGGTTTTCCAACCAAAACTCGCACGAACGTGAGGAGGGCAAGCTTTAAGATGGTGTTCTTCTAAATGCGGAGCTAAATCTTTTTCAAAATCAAAAGAGATTTGAAAGGCTTGAAATTGTTTAAGCCACATGATGTTCCTAAATAAGAGATGGAACTCAGAATAATACCGATTTTTAGTCTAAAAACCTAATATTTTTTAAAACATAACCAATTGAATAAAAGACCAAAAAGATAATAAATTAATTTTTTTTTACAAAATTTAAGCAAAATAGAAAAACATGTCTATACTTACATTAGCTAAAACTATATTTAGAGGGTATTAACATGACTTCTCAAGGCAATGAACAAAGCACAGCTTTCAATCAAAGAATCAAGGAAATGCATAATCTTACAGGCGAAATTAAAAGTCTGTTTGAGGAAATTAATAGTTATAAGTCAAGAACTTCCTATAATCTTAAAGGATTACAAGATGAAAAAAGACTAAGTGATATTATAGAACGTATTATTGCATTAGGTGATAAAGAAACTTTGAAAACATTTCAAATATGTTTTGGAAGAACTGGAATGCTTAGCAAGTTTTATAGCGATGAACCTAAAATCAAAAGCGAATATAAATTCAGTGCTGAATTACAAACAAAATTAGATAATATGCAACAAAGTTTTGATGCTAAATTGGCAGATGATAATCGTAAACAAGCATCAAAACTAGGTTTAATTCAATCAAAATTTAGTAAAAATAAAAAAGTTGCTGTTGTAGAAGTATTGAAGCCAGGTTCATCAGTTACACCCGAAATGCAAGAAAATATTAATCGCCTCCAAGACCCAATTGAAATTTATGTGACCCATCTGAATGAAAGTGTGCAACATTTAGCACAACTTGATATCGTATTGACAAAACTTGTGGGGCCTCATTCAAGAATGCCATCTAGTTCATTAGAAAAATTCCGGAATGAAGTTCGAGAAATGCACACAAATTTAGTTCATTTATTAACTGATAAAAAAAGTCCTCTAATGATGGAAGTCGGGGAACCTATACAAAGGCTGCAAGCGTTTCTAGATACAACTAAATTTCAGGCCATGCAGTATGGATTAGCTGATTTAAAGTTTAGGTTTACCAATGAAGTTAAAAATCAATTAAATGATAATTCAGATAAATATGCTACCGCACTAGGTATAAGCAAGGATGCGAAAAGTTCTGTTTACGACTATGTTAGAGATGCAACAGCTTTTAATAAACTAGAATCGAACAAAACGTGTGTTGACACATTAGAAAGTGCTAAAGTTAATCAAAGTACGTTAAATAAAGTTAAAAATATTTTAAATTACATGGATGGTATGGTCAGCGTATGGGCCTGTATTGAAAGAAATACTCCCCATAGTTGGCGTAGCGGTATTATACTCCGTCATAATAAGAAAAATGTACAAGGAATGGCGAATGGAATTTTATTGGGTTTAGATTCTGATCTAGGATTAAATAAAAAGTTAATAGAGAGATTTACTGATGCAAAAGGGGTATTTGATAAAAATGGTTATGATGCATACTTAGGTGGATGTATCGAAGAATGTATGGTAAAAAATTCACCTGATATATTTAAGCGAGATACAAAAACAGAAAGTCTTGGAAGGTTTTTTGTGGATAAACAACCAACTAAGTCTTCGCCAATTAGACAAGCCCTTGGACTTTCTCCACAAATAGATGAAAAGGTTTTTGAGTTTGTTAATCCTGAAAAGCTTAAAGTCAATGATTTAAACGAATTTTATAAACGATCTAAAGATAAATTCCATAAAACTTTTACAGTTGGACAGATGCCTATTTATTTGATCTTGGCAGCTATACATCCATTGGGTATTCAAAAAAGAAATGAAATAACGCCTGAAGAAGCTAAAAAAATTGAAAATAAGATTGGTATATATCAATCTATTTTACAAACTTTAAAACTTGGATGGTTTGGTGGACCTGATTTTGGACGTGCAAGAGTGCGGCTTGATAAAACTCAAAAATTAGATGTTAAAGAGGAAGCACGAGGAGTCTTTGATAGACTTTTGCGATTTTATCAAATGCATCAACCTGAAATCAATCAACTAGAATCGCCTGTTATTACACAATTACAGAAGGAAAACCGTAAAATATTTGGTGATTTCCAAACGATGATTTTAACAAGGGGATTTAAGTCAATGGGGCATAACTTTGCAAGGTACTTATTAAATCAACTTAATGCGAATCCAAATGCTTTTGATGTGAGCGACCAAAATCGTCGACAAATGCAGTATAAATTTTTGAAAGGAAAAACAATTGATTTAGTTGATGAAAAGGATCCAAATTTAAACGATCGTTGGTTTCATGGGACGTTTTTGCGATCACCTAAATATGAAAAATTTAAAGATGGCGTTGCAAATCCTGCAGATGCGTTTGTGCGAAGCAAGATTGATCCAGTTGAAAATGTTCATAAAAAAACAAAGTTAGAAAACATTTATGACGAGCTAAAAATTCAAGATGTTATTGAAGATATTCGTTTAATAAAAAGCCTTGAGTCATCAATAATGATAGAAGATGCTGAAGTAGAAAAAGATGTTATTAAAAAAAAATATATGGCTGAATGTGAATCCCAATATGCTGGTGAGTCTAAAAACCCTGACAATGAACACTTTGCTGGATATATGAAGTTTATGGAAGATAGGTTTAAAGAAGCCTATGCTCAAATCGATACTATTCCAAAATATATGTCTAAATATGATTCGGTAACGCAATTGCTTGATGCGCTCGATATGCAAAAAGATAGTCAATCTGAAAAGTATGAGGAAGAAAAGAAAAAAATAGAATATGAAGGCTTTAGAGGAGGAAAATCAGTAACTAAAACAGCCGATTTAAAAGAGGAAGAAAGAATAAAACAAGCGATTCTATCTCAAGTTGTTTATGAGAATAAAACGTCACGAGAGTTAAAAGCATTGTTGAATGAGATTTATAACAGTTTAACAACCAGCAAATCTAATTTTTCAGATGTTCAACAGCAGGTTTCTGATATCAGAAAAATCTTAGAAGATAGAGGAGATTGGTCAGAAGCTGATACTAAAGAAATGAATCGTGCATCAACTAGAGTTCCCCGAGAACATGTAAATTCAATTTCATCAGCATTGTCTTTAGAATCACTCGAGTCACAAGATGAGAATCAAAGCAATTTATATGATGCACAATTAATTGGCGGAGGAGGTCCGAATTCAGATAATGTTACGAATGATACAGAGTTTTCAAGTAATAGAGAATCTAGTTTGAAATCGACAAATTTTTTTAAAGAGATAAATAAATCTCACTCTGAAGATCAACAAGCATATCCCTCTATTGAGAAATTTATAAATACAGAGATTGAGCCCTTACTATGCAATCGAGATAGAATTTTCGATTTACCTGAACATGAACAAACGGATGATAAATTTGATCCGATTGAGTCAGCTATTAAGGAAAAGCTAAATGAATGGAATCGTATAAATCCAGACCAAATAATACAAGTTGATGAAAATTTTGAACTTATTTTACCTAATTCAAATACGTTAAAAAAATAATACACGAACTTTCATGAAACCGAACATGCAATTGGGATGTTCGGTTTTTTTTATGGTGTTTGATACCGTTGTTTATTTTGATTATTTCTGTGTAAATTTTGTTCGTTACGTAAATTCTGGTCTATACTTTAATTAGTTGATAAGTTTTTTACAGGATTTTTCAAATGACTTCAAGGATGTATGAAGAGCACTTTGAACATCAGATTCTAGGACTTTTACACCTGACACGTAAAATTAAAAATGCATGGTTCGCAAATGAGGGTGTTTTGGATTTGGATGAGATGATTCAAAAACTGATTGAATATCATGACATCAATACATATAAGCTCTTTAATCACTGTTTTGGTCCAATGAGTTCTTCTTTTAAAACCCTTCCAACGACACAGCAGCAAAAAATTATTAAGTTTTGTGGAGATATCGATTTATATGTTTCATTCGTTAATTTATTAAATTCAAATGATTCAGAAGATGTTAGTTTTCCCGAAAGTCAATTGCGTTCATTGAGCATGATGAAGCCTATAAAATTTCATGAGGTTATGAATCAATATGATGCTTATTTGCGCCTTCATCTGCAACAATTGCCCATGTTAGAGGTTTATCTCACAGAAGTATTAGGATATATACCATCCCATGAAGCAACGATGATTGAAAAATTCAAAAATGATATACAAGAGATTTATGAGAGTTTTTTAAATCAACGTGATTTTTCAAGTATCCAATATGTATTATCCGATATTCATTACCGCTGGAACCACTCTATTGGTGATGTGCTTCGTCGTTATAAAATACCCAATACAAAGCATACGATTTATGATTTTATTTCTGAGAAAATTAATCTATCCGAACAGCCCCCATTTGAGGCTTTTGCCTCGACTGCGATGTTTGATGATATTAAAGACCATCATCAATACTTAGAGGCTATGCTGAAGGTTAGAAAAGAATGTGAAGGTGTTGCGTCTAAAAATGAAGTCATTTATAACATTTTATTGGATTTAGACACGGAAATTAGTCAAAACATCACACAACCATTTAAATCTGGCTCTATAGAGGAATGTTTGGTTCAATTTGATGATACAACATTTCAGCGTCAAATGAATGGAAAGTTGGTGGTTCAAGACGTGGAAATTGCCAAAGCGCTAGGCTTGGTCGATGGCCACATTGATTTAGATAAGCTTGACCCAGCATTTCTAGAAAAACTTCCACAACATATTTTTAAACTTTTAGCGCTCATTGCTAAAGATAATTTAGAAAAAAAACTAGCACGATATTTAGAGATGATGAATACACCTAAAAATGTGCCCAGCAAAGAAAATAAAAAACTTCCCCCTTTGATGCAATCAAATAAAAAGGTGCGAGATAACTTGATGCGATTGGTCATGAAACATCCCATGTTATATAACGCGATGACCAAACAATTTATTATGCGAATGCTTAAATTTGATAAAGCATTGATGCGAAAGTTTATGAGTGCTTTAACCCCGCCAGTTTCGAAAAAAGAACAATGGGGTAAACCTGATATGAAAAAAGTCAATAAAGCATTTATTGAAAAAGTCCAAAGAGATGTTGAAAAAATGAACTTAGATAGGCAAGATGCGCCCATGCGAGAACGCATTGAAAAAAATACCACTCAATTATTAAAACAATCGGGTTTAACCGCTTCGCATCCCAAATATGCGGATGTGAAATCCAAACTTTTTAAAACCTATGAAAATATTGCACAAAAGGGGCGAAGAAAAGTGGCTAAAAATAAAACGGTTGTGCATCCTGAAATGCTGATATCGACCATGAAAGCGGAATTATCAGGGTTGCAAAAAAAAGTTTCAAGCTCAAATCAAGCCGTGAATCATTTGTTAAATATGGTAAAACTTAATGTGGTGATGCGCGAGCAAGGTATGGCTGAGAAGAAAATTGATGGTTTTAAAAAGGAATTTAAGGCTATTTCGTCTGAAAATTACAGTAAAACCAATAATTTATTTAAACCCAAAAAAAATAATGCGGATAATTATATCGATAAAGTTAAAATAGCAGTGAAGATATCTCATGATAAAATCATGCCGCGCGCAAGTAAAACGCAACAACTCACAAAAGTATTAGAGTCGTTTCAGAAGGAAGGGTTGTTTGCAAATTGGGAAATATCTAAATTTGAGAAGCTTTGTACATCATCTACTAAATTAAACCGCGCGCTGTCAAAACAAATCATTAAATTTCCAGAAGAACTTGCGACGAATACGTATCGAAAACCTGTGTTTAAAAGATCTTGAAAAATTAAAATTCGCCCTAAAACATGTTATAGCAATTTAGAAATGTCACATCTTTTTA
>DDPL01000018.1:0-271 GCA_002342175.1 Legionellales bacterium UBA2469
TCCTTTCAAGGACACTGGCAGGATTTGATAAAGGGCGCTGTTGGCTTTACAAACATCTACACAACACTTTCTGAAGAACATCAAAACCAACTGTTTGAATCCTTTCAAGGACACTGGCAGGATTTGATAAAAAACGATTTGGATTTTCAATACATCTATAAAACACTTTCTATTGAACATCAAAACCAACTGTTTGAATCCTTTCAAGGACACTGGCAAGACGTGATAAAGGACGCTTTTGACTTTACAAGAATCTATCTAACACTTCCTG
>DDPL01000018.1:439-11429 GCA_002342175.1 Legionellales bacterium UBA2469
AAGGAACACTGGCAGGATTTGATAAAAGACGCTTTTGACTTTAAAAGAATCTATCTAACACTTCCTGAAGAACAGCAACAACAACTGATTGAATCCTACCAAGGACACTGGCAGGATTTGATAGGATACAGTTCTGACTTTAATACCATCTACCGAACACTTTCGATAGAACAACAACACCAACTCATTATATCGTTGCTGAGCGAAGCATTAACAAAGTCCCATTCAATTCAAGATTCATTAATAGACTTACTTAAAAGCCCGTCTTCAGACATATGGTCTGACCCCGTACTTCAACAAGTTCTAATAACACTCAACAAAGGGGTTCAGGTCCTTCAAAAGGATTATAAACCCGCATCTATTGAAACATTTTTGAAAAAACTATTCTCTCAAGATCCTGAGCAAATAGAAAAATCACCGCGAGCTCTTGTAAGAAATTCTAAATCTCCAATATTGTCATGTTCAATGTTTTCTCAAAATAAACCTGAAAATATCAATGAAATTCTTCAAACTTATTTTTCGGAATTTTTACCGCAAAAAGGCCCTGATGCGCCGCGTGCTAAAATATAAAAGCGACTTTGACCAAGTTTGTATTGTTCTTTGGGCAAATGTAACGGATATAAATCAACTGATAATATCCCTACTGAGCGAAAAAATGACTACTTCTAAATCGATTCAAATTGCGTTAAGGGATTTACTTCAACAGCAACCACCAAGTGTATGAGCTTCCAACATATTTCAACAAGTGCTAATTACACTCAACAATGGGTTCAAGTCCTTCAAAAGGATTATAACCCCGCATCTATTGAAACATTTTTGAAAGCACTATGCTCTCAAGAGCCTGAACAAATTGAAAAAACACCACAAGCTCTTTTAAGAAAATATAAATCTCAAATATTTTCACTGTTTTCTCAAAATAAACCTGAAAATTGCCCTTTAATCTTTCAAACTCATTTTTCGCTATTTCTTCATCAAAAAGTAGATAATGAATCAAATTCCAGCAAAGAAAATTACCATAAATGATATTTCCTTACTTGCGGCATGATCAGGTTTTTTTAATCTCGAGTTTTAATTGATTGACAATCTTATTTTTTATATGATTCACAACCATCAATTTTTGACTTAAATTACAAACAAAAAAATTAATATTTAACATTACTGAATTGGTATTATCCTGATTATTGGTGGAGAAAGTTTTAATTAAGGGTTGATAAGGCTCTTTTTGAACAATACGTGGTTCATTTTTTAGAATCAATGAGATTTGTTCATATATCGATGCCAGGCTTTCTTCGTTATCCAATACACAATTAATATAACATTTATTCATGAACTCTGATGCTGAATAGTTAATCAATGCATTTTCAAGGACATAAGAATTCGGAATCGCTATTATCATTAAATTTTCATCTAAAATTTGGGTTTGTAACATCGAAATTTTTATAATTTCTCCGGTGGTATAGATATTATATGTATGTACTTCTTTAATGACAACAAAATCACCCACGCGAACACTTTTCTTAACCACAATAAACAATCCATAAACAATCTCTTTGATAATGGATTGTAATCCTAAACCAATTGAAAAACCCAATCCCCCAATGATTAAACTGATATGGGTCATGGATAATCCTAAAATCATCAAACTGACTAATGTTGCCAATACATAACATATAAAATTAATGATTAATTTTATAGTGTGTTTTTTATCATTATCTTGAGAAAACTCATTACGATTACATATTTTATCACTGGTGATTTTTCCAATAACTAAAATAGTAAAAAACAACAATATGGACCATATTAAGTTAAAAATGGAAAAACTAATCATCGATACATGTATAGGCCGACTCAGGGAGTCTTGAATATTATAAATATAATATTCAGGTATGGTTAAAATAATCAGGATGTAAATAAATAGTTTATACAACAAAGCGATATTGATGATCCAAACTAAAATTTTAAAAGCAATGGTTTTTCTTATTGTCTCCAGCAATTCAAATTTTGTTTTATTATCAAAATATTCTTGTTGAAAACCAAGCCATTTAGTGTAGTAAATTATAATTAATAGTGTTAAAAAAAATTGAGAAGCTGTAAAATTTAATACTTTACCTTGGATTAACAATCCTAATTTAACGACATAAAAGATAACCACAAATAAACTAATGCTGTAACGAACAAATTTTAAAAATATGGCTTTTTTATTGGAATACTTTTTATCTGTTAAAATCCAAATGAAACGTAGTAAGAAAAAAATTGAAGCCGGGTAAAAAATAACTAAAAAAGCTAAATAGATCATTTGAATCAGCGTATTTGAAATAAACATTTCTAAATAAATAAATTGTACAAAACCGATGATATAAAAAATGAAAATAACTTTTTTAAGTGCATTGGATGTTTTGTCTATAAATTCTAAAGAACGATTGGGTTCAAAAAAATAGACCAAGTGATATAGCATCATTTGGAATAACAACATAATAAATAATGCTTTTGTAAAAATTAAACCACTGGGACTTACTAACCAATCTTTTGTATTAATATAGATTAAAATATAAGTGCCAAAGGTTATTATAAAAATAGGAAAAATAAGACGCACATGTTTATAAAAAACTCTTTTTGATGTATTTTTTTCTTTTAAAAACTGGATGTTTAAATATTTCCTCGCTAAAACTCCAAGACTAAGAAGAAATGTCATGTAGATAAAAAATAAAGCTAAATGTTTATCTTTGACTTCGTTAAGAAAATAAAATACGATTTTTAATGGAATGATTTGGGGTAGTGTATAATCATTTGAACGAAGGAGTTCATAAATATTTTTTCTTTGAATACGAGTATCATTGTAGAATTGCGCATCTTGCATTTTTTTATCAATGATAATCAAGAAATTGTCAATTTTTGCAATCAATACATCAATAAATTTAATTTTTTTCTGTATATCATGTTCAATGATTTGATAAGTGTCTTGTTCTTGTTTAGTAAAAGGGATATTTAATTGCTGATGTTTTTTTATTGTTTCACTAACATTTATTTTTTGACGATTAATTATTTTTAAGCAAGTCAATAATTCTGCTTTTTTTTCCATGAAGTTTTTTTGTACTTTCTTAAGGCAGGAATAATTATAATCAACTTGCTGAAATTTAATGCTCTGTGTATTTGTTTCATTGTCAATGGCGTTCAATAATGATTGATGGCAAGCAAATCCTGAAAATGAGAGCAAAGAAAATATCAAAACAAATATTTTAGTCATTTTTTCTTGAGAAATTTAATGCAATTCATATTTTAAAATGAATTATAATTGATTTATTGTCAATAAGACAAACATTGGGAAAAATCCGGCGCTCGTATTTTGGGAGGCAAAGCGCCGCTAGAATTTATTCTGTTACTAAACTTGCTTGTGCTTTTTTAATCACATAAGCTTGATGAAATTTTTCTTCCGCACGCTTTTCTATAGCATTAAACATTAAAGCACCAACAATCCATACTGGAATGGCATACCATCCATACGAATGTGACAAGCATCCACCACCCAATACTGTTCCCATAAATATAAAGATATTCGATACACGATATAAATTTTTATGGCGTTTAAATTGATTGACTTGTTTATCGACCAATGCCAGATGCACATCGGATTTAAAATTATTTATGAGACGTTCCATAAACAAAGGAAAATCCTTGACGCTATGTTTTTTGATGTCTTCAAACAAAACTTCCAGTAAACCGGATTTTTTAGGCACAGATTGAATATAGGTCATTAAATGCTGGCACTGTACCAATAAAGGCGATGGCGTATTGCTCTTTTTAGATAATGATTGGCATTGCTTTGACAAATATGCCAAATGGTTTGTAATCGACATCATAGCTTCACATATAAAATACATAACGAATTAATATTGTACAACTTATGAACTAAAAAAACAATATTTTTCAATATGTGTGTTACACATCGATTATTCTGAATGTCCATTATGAAATAACCACAAAATTAGACCGGAGCTTAAACTTAGAATAAACATTAAAATGAATACTGAATGAAACCGTCCTGAAAGCTCTACAATCCAACCCGTAATCACAGGTGATAAAATACCTGATAATGAAAATAAAAGCCCCGTCACCCCAAATGATGTTGCCGCGCGCTCTTTCGCAACATCAACATTTACAGAATAATACACGGCATTGACCGACATCACTGCGCCAAGTGATAAGGAAAAACTAAATAAAATCCAATAAATGTTATGGCTCATCCATAACGGAAACAATGCCAACCCACTGACCAAATGAGAGATGATTAAAGGATAAGTTCTTGAGTAGCGTAAGCACTTCGTTTTAGTGTAGATCAAATCGGTTAACCATCCAACTATAAGCATCAGCATAGCAGCTGTTAACCAAGGAATTGTTGAAAAAAAACCAATTTGACTGAGTTTATAATCAAACGTTTTAGACAAATACTCCGGCATCCAATTCATAAAAAAAAATATGTAAAATCCAAATACAAAATAACCCCAATTATTTGCCATTAATGTTTTATTCTTGAGAATTTCTCTTAAGCCTATTAATCCGTGATGTGCAATGGTGGCTTTTGCTGAAGTTTGAATATAGGCCAGCTCTTCTTTGGACACATGTGAAGATTCAGAGGGTTTGTCTCGGTACAAAAACCACCATAAAGGGAGGAATAATAAACTCATACCCGCCAATACAAAATACATGCCGCGCCAACCAAAACTATCGATTAAAGTTGTCACGACAGGACCGCTCATCGCCAACGCTATAGGAGCCGCAACTATACTCATGCTAAATGCGCGATTGCGTTCGTTTAAAGGTAACCAATCACCAATGGTTTTTGTGACACAAGGGAAATTTGGGCCTTCCCCCAAACCTAAAAATACACGCGCCAAAAAAATCATGATAAAGCCCTGAGCAAATCCAAGGCATAAGGTAGCGAACATCCACATTACACACGCACCAGTTAAAACAAGATGAGAACCATATTTATCTGCCAGCATACCCCCAATGAAAACCGTTACCAAATATCCAATTCCAAATGCGCCTAAAATATATCCCACATCAGTACTATTCAAATGGTATTCTTGGGCAATTTGGGTAATTGCAAAACTAATGGATGCCCTATCAATATAATTGGTCATGGAAATTAAAAACAATAACAAAACCACCACCCAACGAAAATGTCCTTTCATGGTCAAAAATCCTTTTATTTTTGTTGCATCCACCACTCTCGTAATAAATGACGACTATTTAATTGCTTACCATTTAACACATGATCAATGGTTTGACGCAATATTTTTTTAAAATTTTTCAAACTTTGTTCATGCCATTCTTGATTTGCGATTTGAATTAACCATTCACCTAAATAACCATCGATAGCCTCTGAAAAACCTTCTTCAGGTAAAAACTGATAATATTTGCCTTGCTGAATCGTTTCATGTTGATGGGTTGTTAAAAAATCAATCTGATAACCACAATCCGCTAGTAATTGCCACTCAAAATGCCGCATCAATAATTCAGGGCTCGCATTATCATCATGCAAAATAGCCTCATAGATATCAAAGATATGTGTTTGAATCTCATCGGTTCGACATAAATGAAATATCAACTCATTGAGATATAAACCCACCAGAAGTTTTAAGTCTTTAAAAACAAAGGGTTGTCCATGAAGTTCTATCGTTTGGATGTTATACGTGTCGCGTCGTGTTGTCCATGATATCCAGTAGGGACAAAAGGCTTGAGGTTTTATCATGCGTTTTGGGGCCCGATAAAACCCTTTTAAGAGTTTGTCGGGGGTTAAAAAATAAACCAAATACAAATGATCTCGAACGGGATATTGATGAATTAACCACGCATTCGAAGATTGTACGGTCTTAGTCATCCAATCCCATCTCACGCAAAAAGCGGACATCCTCTGCCCAGCCTGATTTAACTTTACAGAAACAATGTAAAAATACTTTTTTACCCAATATTTTTTCCATATCTTGGCGTGCTTCTGTAGCCATCAGTTTCATTTTTTCGCCTTTCGCACCTATCAGCATGCGTTTATGACTTGCTTTATCCACCCAAATTAAAGCATGAATTCGCCACATTTTACCTTCATCTTTCATCGACTCCACTTCAACAGTGGTTGCATAAGGTAACTCATCACCAGAGTAGCGAAAAATTTTTTCACGTAAAATTTCAGAGATTTGAAATTGAACAGGCCTGTCGGTTGTTTGATCGGCGTAGAACAAATGTGGACTGTCGGGCATTAATGGTCGCACGACTTCGAGCAAATGCGACACTTGAGCACCTGTTTTTGCCGATATCGGAATCATGGCAAAAAAATTTCTCAATTGTTGCCACTCTTGAAGTTTGGGAAGAAGAGTTTCTTTATCTTTGATTTTATCGATCTTGTTCACAATTAAGCACACAGGCACTTCAACATCTTTTAGCGCTTGGTGCACCAATTCATCATCTTCTGTCCAACGTGTCGCATCTATCAACCACCATATCACATCGACATCATGTAACACATTCAAGGCAGTTTGATTCATCATCTGGTTCATGGTTTGTTGTTGGGTACGATGGATACCTGGCGTATCGACAAAGACGTATTGGTAGTTATCAATCGTTTGAATTCCTAAAACACGATGCCGAGTGGTTTGAGGCTTTCGAGAGGTTATACTGACTTTTTTTGACATCAAATTGTTTAGCAATGTCGATTTACCAACGTTGGGGCGCCCTACCAGGGCAATATATCCACAATATGTGGTCATGTAAAATCCTCACAACAAATACTCAGATCCTAGCATTATTGGCGCAATAATGAAACAAAATGATTTGATAATAATTGTTCGCTGTCATTAAATGGTGATATTATCGCAATTATCATAACTGTATCTCAATAGAATTGATGGAAAATCGTACTTATGTACAAGGAATTCTTTTTCTTGCGCTTGCCCAAATCCTTGTGGGCTTCAATATTGTGGTCTCGAAATACCTCTTAGCATATATTCCGCCTTTTGTTTTAATTGAAATTCGATTTGTATTGGCGACACTGATATTACTTCTATTGCATGGGTTAAGTCCCGCTAATCATAAAAAAATAAAGGCGCAATTTAGTGAACTGACCCAACGAGACTGGTTTTATATCTTGGCTCAAGCCTTATGTGCTGGTGTGTTTTTCAATGGGCTCATGCTCACAGGGCTTCGTTATACCAATGCAAACGTTGGGGGCATTATCACAACGGCATTGCCTGCCATCACCTTGTTATTTTCATGGCTCATTTTAAACGAATCGATATCCACACAAAAAATATTATGCATCATTTTTGCAACATTAGGACTATTGAGCATTGCGTTGGATAAAATGCATGGCATTGCTTCTGTCCACACATTTTTAGGTGATGGATTGATTTTATTATCCATGCTCCCGGAGGCAACTTATTATATTTTATGTAAAAAATACCAAAACCGATTGCCGTTATTTTTAACTTCAGCTGTCTTAAATGGTATTAATGCTGTTATCCTTCTTCCAACATTGTTGATGGTAGACTGGCATCCATCCCACTTAACGCCATTGCTTTGGATAGCCAATTTTTTAACCGGTTTAAATAGTGGATTATTTTATGTGTTGTGGTTAACGGGCACTCAGCGTGTTGATGGCATGATGACATCTTTATCGACCGCACTGGTATCTATCTCAACCACCCTACTCGCATGGATAATCTTAGGAGAACGTTTATCTCCTGTGGAACTGACAGGAATGGGAATGGTACTGTTTTCCATTTTTCTCTATGCAAGAAGGTGAACCATCTTGGCATATCATTCATTCTTCTCTACAATGCGCTGATGAACGAGAAGACACTATTTTTTCAAAATACTTTACTTAAATGGTACCGTATACATGGTCGCCATGATTTACCTTGGCAAAATCAATCACCTTATCATGTATGGCTTTCGGAAATCATGTTGCAACAAACCCAAGTTTCTACTGTTCTTTCCTATTATGAACGATTTATAAACGCTTTCCCAACCCTAGCTGATTTAGCCAATGCCAGTGAAGAACAGGTCTTTACATTATGGGCAGGCTTAGGATATTACTCACGTGCTAAAAACCTTCATCGAACTGCAAAAATCATTCATCAACAATACAATGATCAGTTTCCTAATACCCCTGAAGCATTATTGAAGTTACCCGGCATTGGTCCTTCAACCTGTGCCGCCATTTTAAGCCAAGCATTTCATCAGCCCTATGCCATTTGTGACGGCAATGTAAAACGGGTATTGGGTCGCTACTGGGGTATAACCGATATAAAAATGTATCAAGATGTTGCCAATAACTGTATGCCTAATTATGATTGCCAACCTTATACCCAAGCCATTATGGATATGGGCGCAACCTGTTGTAAGAATAAAGTGCCACTTTGCAGCCAGTGTCCTCTATCATCGCATTGTTATGCCTTTCAAAGCCAAGAAGTTGCGCAATTCCCGATAAAATCAAAACGAATTGAAAGAAAAACCGTTCGTTATGATTTTTTAGGATACTATAATACAAAAGGTGAATGGTTTTGGATGAAACGAACTGGAAAAGGCATATGGCCAAACTTATGGTGCTTTCCGCAAATAGACTCGAAAGAGACAGGAAAAATCATTCATTATCATGATTTAACCCACCAAAAGATGGAGATTCATCTTCACTTTATGGAAAAAAACGATGTTCAGATTGAAGGAAAATGGCTTGATATATCACAGTCTGAACATTTAGCCATTCCCAAAGCTTTTAAAGTTTTGCTTAAAGCGATTTCCCTTCACGCAAAATCTTAATGGCACGAACAGCATCGGGTTGGCCACCATTGGCCGCTCTTTCAATCCAATAAAAGGCTTTTTTTCGATTTTCAATAACACCTTGTCCGTAATAATACATATAACCAATTGCATATTGTGCATCAGGTTGACCTGCTTTAGCCTCAGGTAATAATCGTATAAATGATTGACGATAATTCTGTACTTGAAAATTTTCAATGCCGGTTTTTAAATTATAACCATGCATCATACAACCGGACAGAGCCATTAGACCCAAAGATAAAACCCCTATTTTTAACATCTTGTTATTCCTCTACTCTTTTAAATTTAAGCCATTTTGATGCGTTAAGATAGGTTCATTCGATAAGAAATGAGCAGGATATCTTTGCATCTTCAATTGAAAATGTGCGCCATTTTGCTCAATTTCAACCATTTCAGGATTAATTTTAAGCACACGTCCACCACCTGGAAGTTCATCTCCTTCATGAAAACCTCGAATTTGACCATGCGCATCTTTTAATAGGGCCTCACGTTTCGCTGGATTATCATCATACAACAATCCCTGAATTTTCCAAGAAGATTGTGTTCCCATAACGATAGGCTCACCAAAAAGGCGTTGAGAACCCACATGCAATGGGGCTTGCACTGGTCGATGTTGTACTTGCATGGATGCGGTTTGATAATCTTGACCCATGCTCAAACACCCTATCAGCCAAAATACCGTGGTGAAAAGCATCCATAACCCTAAACCTAAAAAGCACCATAAGATTTCCGCTTGCGCATAACCGACATGCCAAAGCTGGCGACACTCACGCTCTAACCATGGTAATCTTGGATGTAATGCCAATATTTTTTCTTTATTAACGCTGGCAATCATTGATCTTATTGATTTCATATGTATAATATTTAGCCTTAAATGTTTTTTTACAGTCAATATTATGCAAATTAAAACTTTTTTTGGTTGTTTATCGCTTTTTATCTCATCTATCACTTTTGCACAAAATACCGATGATGTTCAACACATCCTTGATGGTATTAATCATTTTCGCATGCAACACTTTTTAATGCCATTAAAATTAAATCCAATAATGAATGCAATTGCACAAACTCACAGCATTGATATGGCAAGTCACCGAATCCCTACAGGACATATTGGCTATGAACAACGTTTTTCAAAAATTCACAAACAAATTCCTCATACTTATCAAACAGCTGAAAATGTCGCGTCAGGTTACAAAGACATTGATACCGTTATCAATGGCTGGATTCATAGTCCTGGACATCGCGCCAATATTTTGGGCCCCTACAACATAACGGGTATCGCCATTGCTTATGATACGAATCATCATCCTTACTACACACAGATTTTTGCAAAACATGATGCATCGATTCGACCTATTTCAGCTCAGCACCATCGTCGATTCATTCGTGGCACCCATTGGTCTGTTGGTTAAATGATTCAAATGTTTGAAACTACTATTAAAAAATTAAACGAAATGGGATTTCCCATCGAGATCATTCATGATGATGAGCAATTATTCACAATTGAACAATTACAAATTCCGAATGCATCGGGTCACACGCTCATGGATATCCTTTCTCTACCTGATAATCCAGATGTTCAAGCCCTGCAATGCGATAAAAACTTTACTTTAATATTTTTACGCTCACTGAAATTTCACCAAATGCTCATTCCGCATAACTGGTTAGCGCTTGATGGTTTTTCAATGGTTTGTGAACCAGATAAAATGATAGCCCATGAGGAAGTTTCTAATGGCCTTTACCACTATTGTGTGACCTACAAAAATGAACACCAACTCCCTTATCAAGCCATCGTTCGTAAAAATGGTCATCAAGCGTTGCTATTCAATTTAGACAGACCCTCGCGTCATCTCTCTATCGATGAAACCATTTCCTCTCTCTCTAGCGAAGAGGCGGTGTATACTTATGCTCATGTCACTGACAACCAAGGTCATTACACCCTTCGCTATTACTTTAATCATAATTTAGATCTGACAAAGACCACCGCAACAGATAATCGCTCGGGCCTCAAAATCCAAGTCAGTGAATTACTGCACATCCAACCATCCATCGAGGACTATCGTTTTGGACTTGAAATTCTAAGACAACTGAAAAGGCATCATCGTGAGAAAATTGAAGCATTAGATTTGAAACTCAAGCCCATCTTTTTCTTTATCAG
>DDPL01000065.1 GCA_002342175.1 Legionellales bacterium UBA2469
AAAGCACTCACGAATACAGGCCCAAAACCATTTGTTACTCCTAGAGCCCTAGAGACTCAAGAAATACCCGGTATTATCGAACAATACGCCCATGCGGCACAATGTGCAAAAGCAGCTGGTTTTGATGGTATTGAAATTCATGCAGCGAATGGATATTTACTCGATCAATTTATTCGTTCTGGGACAAACATTCGTACAGATAATTATGGTGGTTCAATTGAAAATCGAATACGAATTCTTATCGAAGTAATCGAAGCAATTCTTAAAATTTGGCCATCGCATCGCGTAGGTATACGTCTATCACCTGTCAGCTCATTTAATAATATGTCGGATGAAACACCTTTTATAACGTTTTCAACATTAATTGAGACAATCAATCCTTATCAATTAGCATACATTCATTGCATTGAAGGAACTGCACGAGATAAAAGGCCTACAAATGACGAGTTTAATTTCAATAAACTTAGAAATCAGTTTAAAGGTTTTTATATTGCCAATAATTTATATGATAAGAAGTTAGCAATAGATGCCATAGAACAACATCATGCTGATTTGATTTGTTTTGGAAGAGCATTCATAGCAAATCCAGACTTAGTCTATCGATTAGAACATGATTTGGCATTAGCAGATGCACCCATTGAAACATGGTATGGTGGAAATGAAAAGGGGTACACAGACTGGCCGAAGTGGCCAATTTAATTCTATTTTTGATAATAATGCTTGACTTCAGCACGCATTGGGTTCCATTATAATAAATATGCTCAAAAAAAGGTGTTCTAATTCAACAATGAGATTTTAAAGGAATGAAATTTCTTGGTAAGAAA
The DNA here is from genome assembly GCA_002342175.1 of Legionellales bacterium UBA2469. Taxonomy (GTDB): domain Bacteria; phylum Pseudomonadota; class Gammaproteobacteria; order Legionellales; family Legionellaceae; genus UBA2653. Next base: position 825 of record DDPL01000065.1, read on the forward strand.
GATGAACAAGTCAATCATGATTTTCCCATAGAAGATTATATCGACTATGAGGTTATTTCTTCGCTTCAACCAAAGCACCAACAACTATTATCAAAATTGTTGGAAAATCCTTCAAGTTCAATTGAGAAACTCTTTAATAAAATAGCAAGCAATCAAGTCTGCTTTAATACGGACATGCTTACTCAAGTATTCGATCATCTAACGTTACAAATGCATTTACCTCTAGAAATGCTCCAAAACGCGCAAATGGATAATTTATGGGTGGATTATTTACAAAAATATCCAACATCGGAAAATTCATCGGACCTCAGTTTGTGGAAACATCTTCTCGATGAATTGAAGGTTTGGAATCAAACTGGCTTTTCATCCGAAATTATTTATAAAATAATTAACATTTGTCATGAACTCATCATAAATGATAAATGCCCTGTATTTGATCAATTGATTCAACAGCCCCCAAAAACAAAATTTTGGCAAAAAAGCCCACAACTTACCCAACAATTTATAATGGAAAGCATTTTTAAATTCATTTATGAAAAAATGAAGTTTTTTCATTGGGAACTGATTCCAAATGCAAAAAGACCCATTGATTTATATGAACTTTACTGTCTTATTGAAGATGCCGCACTAGAACAAAAAATTATTATTTATTCTGAAAATCTCCTCAATTTTATGCGGCCACTTAACGCAACAGCACTCATTCACTCTACGCTTTTTTCATATCCAATAGCCTGCCCAGATTATATTGCGAATAAAATTCAACAAAATAATCAAACTTATGATCCATTTTTTGTGAAAATTTTTGAAAATCAAAATTTCATACCTATTTTTGGAAATCATCAGTATTTAAAAAACTACAATCAAATGGCATTGATTGAATCTCTACAACAACTTGCAAAGGTAAAATTTTCAGGATTGGAAAACTCTCAAATATTATCTCAGTTATTTGATAAAACAGAAGCCGCCATTCAAGCAAGATTTCTTGAAAACCATACTAGCCGTTTGATTTTTACATTTAATCGATTAACATCATTAGGCTATTTACTCCGTTCCCCTGTTTTAAAAGGATTGGGATATCATCCCCTTATCAATACTGAAGTACCCGCAAAATTAAAACAAAACTTTGAGCTATTTGTTCAACTATTAGGAAATGAATCTTATGAAAAGCAAATTGAGATTATCAATATCATTAACCATAAACCAATCACACTTGGAGAAATGCATATTATAGAAAAAACTAGACATTTAAATTAAGCTTTATTGATGAATTTCAATTTGTTACTATAGCAAAATGACATTTTTAAACAAAATATATACGTGAGAACCTATGCCGTCTGAAAAAAAAATCATAGAAAAAATTAATTTTATCCTCGATGAGATGAAAGCACTAAATATCATCCAACTCGATGTAAGAAACAAAACGTCCATTACAGATTATATGTATATTTGCTCAGGCAGATCGTCTCGACATGTCGCATCGATTGCCGAAGAATTATTTACACAATTAAAAAAAATGGGGGTTGAGTATATTCGAATTTCTGGACAAGATCATGGAGAATGGGCATTAATTGATTGTGGTGATGTTATTGTTCATGTAATGCAAGCACAAGTTAGAGCATTTTATAACTTAGAAGAACTATGGCAAGATGTACCATTGGCCTCAAAAAACTAACACAAGATTATGCTAAAAATTACAATCTGTTCAATTGGACAAAAAATGACTAAATGGGTAGATGAAGCCACAAAAGAACTATCCAAACGTTTAGATAAAAAAATTCAAGTTGAATGGATTGAACTTCCTTTAATTAAACGCACCACTGATAACAAACTTTCACAAATCATTGAAAAAGAGTATGAATCATTTTTAAATGCAATCCCAACAAAAGCTTACTTAATTGCTCTGGATGCAAATGGTTCAAGCTTCAATAGTGAGGGACTTGCAAATCGAATGTCAGCGCTACAACAAACCCATTCTCATTGGTGTATTATCATAGGTGGACCTGAAGGTTTACACCCTTTATTAAAGAAAAAAGCACAGGAATTATGGTCGCTATCACCTCTTACTTTTCCGCACCCTATGGTTCGATTGATATTACTTGAAAGTATTTATCGTTCCTGGTGCATCCAGCATAACCATCCCTATCATAAATAATATGAAAAAATATCAACCAATTTACTCTAAACCTAGAAAAACGATTCAAAAAATTTTAAGTTTTCGCGTTTCTTTTTTACAATCATTTTTTATCGTTCTTTCGTGCTTGCTATTTATTCGATTAGCGTATTTACAGTGCTACCAATACATGCATTACTCGACACTCTCTCTAAAAAACCAAATGAGTATTATTCCTATTACCCCATCACGTGGAATTATTTTTGATAGAAATGGTAAAATATTAGCTGAAAATCAACCTGTTTTTGTTTTGGAGGTAATACCAGAACATGTGCCCAACCTCAATGATTCTTTGAAGAAAATTCAAAAATTAATTCCTACAATTACGAATGAAGATATTACTCGATTTGAAAAGGAACGTCGGCAACATCGTCGCGACACCCCAACCGTATTGAAAATGCAATTAACATCAGAAGAAGTTGCAATATTCTCAAGTCATCAATATAAATTTCCTGGTATAAACTTGAAAGCAAGATTAATGCGCTATTATCCATTAAAGAAACAAATGGCACATATTATTGGATATGTCGGGCGAATCAACCTAGAAGAATTAGGACAAATTGATAATGTGAATTATCAGGGAACCAACTTCATTGGAAAAATTGGTATAGAAAAATACTATGAAAATATTTTACATGGCAAAGTCGGATATGAACAAGTCGAAACCAATGTGAGTGGGAAAATTATTCGTACCATTTTCAAACAACCTCCCGTGTCTGGTCATAAAATCTATTTAACGATCGACTCTCGATTGCAAAAGGTTGCATATGATGGTTTAAAAGGGCTTGAAGGCTCAGCTGTATTATTAGATGTTAAAAAAGGAGAGGTGCTTGCCTTGGTTAGCCGCCCAAGCTTTAATCCAAACCTATTCACAAATGGCATCAGCGGTAATGACTTTAAAAAACTCCTTTTTGCACCAGAAAGACCCCTATTTCATAGAGCAATTCGCGGATTATACCCACCTGCTTCAACCGTGAAACCATTTGTAGCCATTGCAGGATTAAGTAAAGGCGTTGTCGTTCCTCAAACCACCATTTATGACCCAGGTTGGTACCGTTTACCGGGTGTGCGTCACAGTTACCGAGATTGGAAGCGTACTGGGCACGGTTTTACCAATCTCAAAAGAGCAATTATGGTCTCTTGTGATACCTATTTTTATCAATTAGGTAGTAAATTAGGTATTGCTAACCTATCAGAAATGATGGGACATTTTGGGTTTGGCAAACTTACAGGGATTGATTTACCGGAAGAACTTGCTGGTTTATATCCTAATGCGAATTGGAAGCGTATTAATAAAAGAGCAAGCTGGTATCCTGGCGATACGATCATCACCTCAATTGGACAAGGTTTTACCCTTGCATCACCTTTACAACTTGCAAATGCAACTGCAGCACTTAGCCAATCTGGCGGCGGTTATAAGCCCCACCTTTTACAGAAAACAATTGATGATTCGGGTGTTATTAACGAATTTCAACCCATCAAAAAAGAGCATATTCAGCTACCTGATGATCAATACTGGCAATATGTTCATGAGGCCATGCAAGCTGTGATTGAAAGTAATGAAGGAACAGGCGCTCGATTTGGACGCGATGCATTCTATACCGTTGCCGGGAAAACCGGAACCGCTCAAGTCTTCTCTTTAAGTCAAAATGATCATAATAAAAAAACCATTATCACGAATAAGGCGCTAAAAGATCATTCCTGGTTTATCGCCTTTGCCCCTGTTGAAGATCCACAAGTCGCTGTCGCCGTGATGGTGGAACATGATACTGCAGCATCGCATATCGCGCGACTTATTTTAGACTCATATTTTACCTTAAATAAGGAATCAACAAAGTCATGAATCGAATATCCGAGCATTCTATAAAAAAATATATTCGTTTATCGCTCGGCATTGATTTGCCTCTGCTTTTTTTTATTATGTTATTATCATTTGCGGGTTTAATTATCCTCTATAGCGCCTCAAATCAAAGTTATACCGTTCTACTTCGTCAAATCGCACATTTATTATCTGCACTAATTCTTATGTTTGTAATGGCTTTTATACCACCTCATAAATACAAAGCTTGGACGCCATATCTTTATACCATTGGTCTTTTTTTACTTTTTGCAGTCATGATCATTGGAAAGATTGGTAAAGGCGCGCAACGATGGCTTGATCTAGGTTTTTTTAGATTTCAACCATCTGAAATCATGAAGCTAGCTGTTCCTATGATGTTGGCTTGGGTGATTGAGAAATATAAGCTTCCCTTGACATTTAAATCTTTGGTGACATGTTTAGTTCTTCTAGGCCTTCCATTTCTACTCATTGCCAAACAGCCTGATTTAGGTACAGCTATTATGGTCGGCATGGCAGGTGGTTCAGTATTATTTGCTGCTGGATTAGCATGGCAATTTATTATTTTAGCCATTGTAGGAATCAGTATTGCTGCTCCATTTATGTGGCATTTTTTACATGATTATCAAAAGGAGCGTTTGATAACCCTCATCAATCCCGAACATGATCCATTGGGCTCCGGTTATCATATTATTCAATCTAAGATAGCAATTGGTTCTGGGGGTACAACTGGCAAAGGTTGGCTTCATGGGAGTCAATCACATTTGAATTTTTTACCCGAACATGCCACAGATTTTATTTTTGCTGTCTGTGGCGAAGAGTTTGGTCTTATTGGTGGAACAGTCATTATCATTTTATTGACCATCATTAGCTTTCGTGGATTACAAATGGCAAAACTTTCACAATCCACATATACAAGGTTACTATTAACAAGCCTGATTTCGACATTCTTCTTATCCGGGTTTGTCAATATTGCTATGGTGATGGGAATGTTACCTGTTGTTGGGATTCCCTTACCTTTAGTCAGTTATGGTGGAACTGCAATGCTAACTTTTTTCGCCTTTTTTGGTTTAATCATGTCAATTGCTACCCACCCTATTTTATTTGATGATGGTGATAATCTTGACTAAAAATGCTCGTGGATGCTGTCTTTGATAGTGTTTTCTTGCTTGTATATTGATTATCTTGGTGCTATATTAAACATACGCAGTTGATATATTTAAGGAAAAAACATGAAAAAATTAATGATTGTAGTTTTATCTTGTGTTGCTCTTTTAGGCAGCATGAACGCAATGGCATGCGACAAAAAATGCGATTGCAAAAGCTCAAAAATACAAGTTAAAAAATAATATCAATCACAACAAAAAAGCCGGCTAATTGGTCGGCTTTTTATCATACGCGCCGTAAA
>DDPL01000041.1 GCA_002342175.1 Legionellales bacterium UBA2469
CAATTAAAAATGGGGGGATTACCTTAGGTCCTTAAATCAAAATCAATAGTTGACAGTTGGTTATAATTTTCTTATGATCAGGCGTTTTAAACTTTGATGTAGATATTATGAAACGTACATTTCAACCTAGTAACCTAAAACGTAAAAGAGATCACGGATTTCGTGAGCGTATGTCTACCCGTGGCGGTCGTTTGGTATTAAAACGTCGTCGTGCAAGAGGCCGTAAACGTTTATCTGCTTAAGTGCATCATTTTCGTCGTACACGTCGATTGGTAAAAAAATCTGAATTTAATCGCGTGTTTAACAAAGCTCAAAAAATAAGTTGGGGTTGTATAACCTTGTTGTACAAACCTAACTTATTGTCACATGCACGATTAGGATTTGCGATATCGAAACGCTTTGCCGCAAAAGCGGTTGTAAGAAATCGAATTCGACGAATTTTAAAAGAAAGTTTTCGTGTCCAAACACAATTGCCCGCTTATGATTTGGTCGTGTTATTAAACAAAACCTGTAATAAGCAAAATGTCGACAGTATTCAAAACAATATTGAACAATTATGGCAAAAATTAAATACATGATGAGTCGCCTTTTTTCAGTCATGATTAATATTTATCAGTATTTTTTGAGTCCCCTAATCCCGCCTTCCTGTCGTTTTATACCCTCATGTTCAGATTATGCATTAGAATCGCTTGAAAAAAAGGGGGTTTTCAAGGGAAGTTGGTGTACAATAAAACGTTTATGTCGCTGTCATCCTTGGGCACAAGGTGGATATGATCCCGTTGAACCAAATTAAGAGATAAGTTATGGATATTAAAACAATATTACTTTATGGCGCTTTTGCCATTGTAACCTTTAACCTATGGTCAGATTGGAAGCATGAACATCCATCGACCCCATCAGAAATCGCATTACCTGTACAAACACAGCAAGCTCAAAGTGTTTCAAATGAAACGCCATCTGAACATCAACCCTTTAAAGTTGATAATGTGAATGCTACATCGCGCATGTTAAATATTAAAACCGATGTTCTGAATATCCAGTTGGATTTAGACTCCGGCGCGATGATGAATGCAGAATTATTGAAATACCCCGTGACTGAGGGCAGTCAAGATCCTTTTGTGCTGTTTAGTAAAGATGCCTATCATCAATATTTTGCAACCACAGAATTTGTCACCATGGATAATCAAAATCCACAAAATGTTAAAATTCATTTTTCAAGCGCTCAAAACCAATATGACTTAGGTAATCAAAATGAGATGAAGGTTGTTCTTCAAGGATTAACTGAGAATAATGTGCAAATTGATAAAGTATATCATTTTAAGCGTGGGAGCTATGTGGTTAATATTGATTATAAATTACATAATTTAGCCACATCGCCATGGAAAGCTTATTTAAATCAACAACTGGTTTGGAAAAATCCTGTGGTCCCAGAATCTAGCATGTTTCAAATTGGCTCATTTACGGGAGCATCATTTGGCCAACCAGGTAAACACCGCTATAAAAAAGTCAGTTTTGACCAAATGCAAAAAGAAAATCTGGACGTTGAAGCCAATGGTGGTTGGGTTGCCATGCAACAACATTATTTCTTAACTGCGTGGGTGCCTAACCAAACAGGTTTGAATCGTTTGTATACACAGACCAAAAAAGATGAATATGTCATTGGTTCTGTGAGTGAACCTTATACCCTTAATCCAAATGAGACCCTAAGTTTAAACAGTCAATTGTATGTAGGACCAGAAGATACCAGTGTGTTAAAACAATTGGCGCCAGGATTAGACTTAACGGTTGATTATGGGTGGTTGTGGTTCTTATCCGATGCCCTATTCTCTTTCATGAAAAAAATTAATTATGTGATTGGAAACTGGGGATGGAGTATTGTTTTAATTACGGTGTTGATTAAGGCGATGTTTTTCCGATTATCAGCCAGTAGCTATCGTTCAATGGCGAATATGCGTCGCTTACAGCCTAAGTTAGAGAATTTAAAACAACGTTTTGGTGATGATAAAGCAAAGTTTAGCCATGCAACCATGGAATTATACAAACAAGAAAAAGTGAATCCTTTAGGTGGATGTTTACCGATTATAGTTCAGATTCCTGTATTTATTGCCTTATATTGGGTTCTTGTTGAAAGTGTTGAATTGCGTCATGCACCATTTATTTTTTGGATTAAAGATTTATCGGCAGCTGATCCTTATCATGTGTTACCAATGATTATGGGTTTAACCATGTTGATACAGCAAAAATTAAACCCAACACCACCAGATCCGACTCAAGCGAAAGTCATGATGATGATGCCCGTATTTTTTACCATCTTATTCTGGGCATTCCCTGCCGGTTTGGTATTGTACTGGATTGTAAATAACTCATTGTCGATTTTACAACAGTGGTGGATTACCAAAAAATATGCCGATACCACACCTGCAAAAGTGAAGGCTTAAAACATGTATATTGACGATACCATTGTTGCAATTGCAACCCCCGCCGGACGTGGTGGGGTTGGTATCGTTCGCTTATCCGGCCCTGAAAGCCTACATATTGCGCAAAAAATTACTTCCCAAACACTTAAACCACGATACGCAACCTATACGACATGTTGTGATGAACAACAGCAAGTGCTCGATGAGGGGATCGTTCTCTTTTTTAATCGTCCACATTCATATACTGGTGAAGATGTCGTTGAGTTTCAAATGCATGGCTCTCCATGGGTTTTAGGTGAACTGCTTCGTTTGTGCCAATCCTATGGCGCACGCTTGGCACGACCGGGTGAATTCACTGAACGCGCTTTTTTAAATGATAAAATCGATTTGTTACAGGCAGAAGCCATCGCAGATTTGATTCATGCACAATCGGCATCAGCAGCCAAAATGGCCATGCGCACCTTACAGGGAACTTTTTCCGATGTGGTTCACGATATTGAAGAAGAAATTAAACAGTTACGAATGTATGTTGAATCGACCATTGATTTTTCTGATGAGGCTTTGGAGTGGTTAGAGCAACATGAATGGCAAGTGCGATTAGAAAACATTGTTGCGCGAATTCAGCAACTAAAAAAACAGGCCCATCAGGGACAAATGATGCAAGAAGGCATCAAAATTGTTTTGGCAGGACGACCCAATGCTGGAAAATCCACCTTGATGAATGCTTTTGCTGCTCGTGATGTTGCCATTGTCACCTCGATTGAGGGAACCACGCGAGATGTCATGAAAGAACAGGTGTTGATTGATGATATACCGGCGATTATTATAGATACCGCAGGTCTTCGTGTCAGTGATGATGAAATTGAGCAAGAAGGTATTCGTCGTGCGTGGCAAGTTATTCAAGAGGCTGATATTGTCCTTTTTTTACATGATGGGACAAAAAATGACTGGGAAAAAGACGCCTTGCCTGAAGAGCTTATTCAGTCATTACCCCAAGAAACGCCAATGATTCATGTGTTGAATAAAGCAGATGTTTTTAAATCACAGAAAAAAAACAATGAAAACGTGGTTCAAATGTCTGCTAAAACTGGATTTGGCTTTGAAGATTTAAAATCAAAAATCAAATCATTATTGGGAATTCAAATGGAGCACAGTGATTTTATTGCACGAAAGCGACATTTGATTATTTTTGAGAATGTTGAAAAACTTATTTTAGATGCGATAGCACAATTTCATACGCATCAAGCCCCCGAATTACTTGCTGAAGACTTGCGTTTTGCCCATGAAAAATTAGCTGAGATTACCGGTGAATTCACAGCCGATGATTTATTAGGTGAAATTTTCTCTAATTTCTGTATTGGTAAGTAAAAATAATTTCCTAGCTATATTTGGCTAAAAAAAATCAATATTGTTCTATAATTAATCCATATGAGACTGTTGGAGCAATCCCAATGCCTTTGGATGATTTAGAACTTTTAATTT
>DDPL01000045.1:0-13658 GCA_002342175.1 Legionellales bacterium UBA2469
GTTGTCAATGCGTAACTTCTAATCATAATCAAATTGCAAGGAGTCGGACATGCCTGCTTGTGGCATGAGGCCATGGATTTCTCGGTATGCCAATTCTTGTTGCATTTCAAGAAGATTAGCATTTGCAGAGTTAAATTCACCATTATGAGCAATAAAGTGGTTACAAGGTTGGGCATTTTTCCATTGCGGATTGGTATTTGTTGCAAATCGACCATGGATGATGGCAGCTTTTGCATCAAAATCGGCGGCTAAAAAATCGTTAAAATAATTTTTAAAAACACTTGGTTTGATCATTCCCTTAAAAACCATTGAATGTTCACTTAACGAAACAATATGAACATCTGGTAATTGATTGTAGATATCAATAAAAAGATTTTTTAATGAAAAAGAAAAATCCAATTTTTCAGTTAAAAAAACGGCTTGCCAAAGGGCAGGTTTTTTTTCTAAAGCCCTTTCGGATAGTAAAGTATCATCCGTCGTTTCGCCCAAATCTCGCCAAGCCACTAGATTTAAATGATGCGCTAGGGCAAGTAATCTTATGGTCTCTTTAAAAGCACTGATTTGGGTATTATCATTGGGGAAAAAAAATTTCCGATGGCGTATTCAGAGTCTTTTAAACAAAACGAAGAGGTGCCTTCGGTCAATTCAAAATTTCCGTTTATCAGTAATCGATTAAAAAAAGAAGTCGGTAACCCGAAAAAACGAATGCCAGCGCCATCACATTCATCGGTAGCTGGATGAACCCCCGAACGATATTCATAGTTTTCTAATATGGTTAAAGCATCATGGACCAGTTGATGTTGCGCAATATTTTCATTTTGAGGATTCGGAATATTTACGATTAGGCCAACACCACATGCAGCATGTTCATCTTGGTATAATGAGAGTCCAGACATTAGAAAAATCTCCTATAAAACACATAATATCAATGGTTTGAAATTTAAGGCGAACAATCGTAACTTAATTTTTTTAATTTTAAAAGCAAAAATTATTGGCAAATCATCATCATCCAATACCCTAAACGAGTCTTAAAATGAAAGCATATTTTTTTGAATCGCTTGTCGCTTGGTGAATCTAGGTTTAATATGAAGAGAAGGTTTATAAATTTTAAGGATAAACATGTTTCGTGGAAGTATGGTGGCTCTGGTAACCCCCATGAAAAATGGTCAGATTGACTTAGAACGTTTTGAAAAATTGATTCAACATCATGTTGATTCAGGGACAAATGGTTTGATAATCGCGGGCACAACTGGCGAGTCCGGAACTTTATCGAAAGAAGAAAAAGTGAAGTTGGTTAAAAAAGCCATTGAGGTTGTAAAAAACCGTATTCCGGTCATTGCAGGTATTGCTGCAAATGCCACACAGGATGCTATAGAACAAGCCACCGGGATGATGGCTTTGGGTGTTGATGGCTTATTGGTCATGACTCCTGCTTATATCAAACCCACCCAAGAAGGTCTTTATCGCCATTTTAGTCAGTTGGCACAAGCAGTTCCATTACCCATTATTCTCTACAATGTACCCAGTCGAACCGCAGTTGACCTTTTACCAGAAACGGTTGCGCGTTTGGCAGAAATATCCAATATTGTTGCCATTAAAGAAGCCACCGGTCAAATGCCGCGCTTACAACAATTATTAGATTTATGCGATCATCGCATTGATATATTAAGTGGCGATGATCCGACATGTGCAGCATGGATGGTTGCAGGGGCAAAAGGGGTCATATCAGTGACAGCCAATGTGGTACCTCATATGATGGCAAAAATGGCAGAGGCTGCGATGGATGGCGACCATGCTGGATGTTTGAAAATTCAGCAAGGGCTGAATGATTTACATCATATGCTGTTTGTGGAAACCAATCCGATACCTGTTAAATGGGCCATGCATCGTTTGGGGTGGATGAGTGATGAGATTCGGTTACCGATGACCATTTTGTCGTCTACGCATCATGAAGGGTTTGAAAAAATCATGAAGAAATTAGAATTATATTAGGAGTGAAAGGTGTTAAAAGCAGTGGTATATGTGTTATGCAGTCTACTCGTTGTGGGCTGTTCGGTTCCGTTTAACTCAAGCGAGAAAGATGCCTACCTAAAAAGCAAAAATGCGTCTAAACTAAATGTACAACCACCATTACAATCCGATGAGATCAGCTCTTTTTATTATTTACCCGATGCCGAGGGTAACAAGCAGGTCTCTGTCGAACCCTAGGGGTTAAAAAAATGAACAAAGCCGAGCGGCACAGACAACGAGAGAATGTTAGTCAATTGTCCAAACGTTTGATTGAAGCCCAACGAAAAATTACGATTTTGGATGCAATTAAATGGACAGATGAGATTCAAATTGATTTTTTTAGTCATCGGTTTAAAAAACAGCCCAATGTTAGTAAAGCGTATTACGATAAAATGCCGCTACCTTTTGATGTCGATGCCAAAATTGAAGAGTTTTTATCGATTATTCGGGATGTTCAAAACCAGTTCGGAAATTTCTCAGCGGTCACGCGTTTGATATCGGATAGATGTCGTGAGTATATTCGTGCCATTCAGATGTTAAATGTGAGGGGCACGCCGCAGTTTTCAAGCATTGCGATTGAACTCTATGGCAGTCCATCCGATGCTTTTTACGCAGGTGGACCACGTTTGGTCGAAATGGGAACCTTGTTATTTGATCTTTTAACCACGCTCGATGTTCAACTTCAGTCTGAGTTAGATCAAAAGCGATACACAGCAGAAGATGCGCAAAAAATATTGCAAGCGAAGTTGAATAAATATTTTCAAGGGCATGGTGACATTGTTAAAGTGAGCGTGAGCGATGGTANNGCGGATTCCATTAAACTCAAAGGTGGGGCTTTGTTTAGCAAGCGTGATTTGCGTTGTTTGGAAGTCCATGAAGGCTGGGTGCATGTAGGTACGACATTAAATGGCATGACACAACCCTATTGTAATTTCCTTGGCAAAGGTTCGCCCTCGTGTAGTGTTTTACAAGAGGGTCTAGCGGTTTTAACAGAGATCATTACTTTTTCATCTTATCCCAGCCGTATGCGAAAAATCACCAATCGCGTAATAGCAATGGATATGGTTAATAATGGTGCGACTTTTATTGATATTTTCAATCATTTTATGGATTGTGGATTTACGGAAGTTGATAGTTATAGCCATACCGTCCGAATCTTTCGGGGAAGTACACCAGAAGGTGGTCCATTTACCAAAGATTTATCGTATGCCAAGGGATTTGTATTGGCTTTTAACTTCATCATGTATGCCATTGCACAAAAGCAAATTGATGTGGTGGAGTTATTGTTTACAGGCAAGATTACCTTAGAAGATATTCCTTTATTGGTTGAATTACGGGATATGGGCTTATTAGAAGATCCGTTGTATTTACCGCCCCAGATTCGAGATCAAGCAGGTTTAAGTTCGTGGATGAGTTTCTTTTTGTATCTAGATAAGTTTGATTTTAGAGAAATTCAAAAGAATTTTAGATTTTTATTACCTGCGAAGTGATTTTTTAGTAAAATAAGACAAGACAACGGTAAGGGTTAAAAGTGAATCGAGAGAAATTAGCGATAGGTGTATTTGATTCGGGGATGGGTGGATTAACCGTTCTTCGAGCTTTGCGCGCGCTTTTACCGCAAGAGAATTTTGTTTATTTAGGCGATACGGCTCGATTACCTTATGGCACCAAGAGTGCAGATACGGTCAAACAGTATGCCACTCAGATGACAAAGGTGTTGGTTGAGCATCAGATTAAAGCGCTTGTGATTGCTTGTAATACGGCAACGACAGCAGCTTTAACGCATTTACAGGAACTTTATACAGATATTCCGGTCATTGGGGTCGTCAAACCTGGTGCAAAATCTGCTGCAAGAATTACAGAGAATAAGAAAGTATTGGTATTGGCAACCGAGACGACCATTGCTTCAAAGGCTTATCATCAAGCGATTCAGGCTTATCTTCCAGATGTAGAAGTTTCTGGAAAGGCCTGTAGTTTATTGGTGGCTTTAGCAGAAGAGGGTGTGGTTGAGCATGAGTTAACGCGTGCCACTTTACAGCATTATTTAAAGGATTTATCCGATCAAGACACCATTTTACTTGGATGTACGCATTTCCCGGTGTTTCACAATGATTTACATCAACTGTTTCCCAACGTCCATATCGTTGACTCAGCAACAGCGACAGCAGAGATGTTAGAGGATGCATTAAAAGACAACAAAAACCCACAAGAAAAAGGAAAAACCACATATCTTGTCACCGATGCAATTGAGCGCTTCTGTCGGGTTGGCAAAATATTTCTTGGTGAGACCATCGAACCTCATCAAGTCACCCTCATTGACGCATAAAATATCAAAAAATTATCCAAAAACACAAAAAAACACCAAAAATAGTCTAAACTGAACATATATACTCTATCCTAATGGATTTATAGGGGAATAATATGGCCGGTAATAGGATAACCAAAGAAATTTTGGGTAATTTTTATGATGCTGTGATTAATGAACCAGTTGTAAGCACAGCTGTTAATGCTCTTACGGATGCTAGTTCAGGTTCACCAATAATCAATGATGATCAGGCAAAGATATTACAAGGGTTTTATGGTATTGATAATGCTAGTGCAAACTATGAGGCTTTATATGAAACAGTAAAAGCTCAAACACTTCCTGAATTTAAAGACGCTAGTAGTGGTACGATTACATCATTTGACGCTTCTAATGTCGAGCATATTTATCAGATGCTTCAGGCAATTCCTAATCAAGGTAATCTTATTTCTAACGAAGATATTAAGGGGATACTTGGAGAAAAGGTAGATAAGGTCTTTGGTGTGATTTTAAATCCAGCTAATGTTCAGGATCAAATCGAAAGTCTAGTCAAATTGGGATTGTGGAAGACAAGTCTTAATGAAAGTTCTAATGAAGGTGATAAAAAGCAGGAGATTGTAACTAAATTTAATAAATACTGGTTTTCGAAATTAGGTGACTCTTCTGATACAACAGCACAAGAAATTTATAGTCTAATAAGCATACCAGACATAAAAGACTCATTGGTTAAACCAAATAATCCAAAAGAAAATAATCTAGCTTTTCACACGATGGAAGGGCTGTTAAATGAAATAAAAGATACCCTAAATTCTTCAAAAACTACTCCTATTCCAGAAAATGATGGTCTTTTAGTTCCCTTAAATATTAAGGAAATAAATGAACGACTTAATAAACCTATAGAATATGACTCATTTGTTAATTTTCCTACATATATTATTGCCAATTTGAAGGGAAATAATGATTTGGAAAAAGCGCAATCTCTATATGAAATCATAGATCTATCCGGTAATTTAGATAATATAATTCTTGATTTTAAACAGAATCTTACACATGAATTAACTAGAATAATTGAAGAAAGTAATGTAGATGATTTGTTAGCACTTAATAACCAACAACTATTAGATATTTATGCATCTAAAGAAAAGATAGTCCTGGATAATTTAAAAGCACTAATTGACAGTGGTTCATTAGAAGTGGAAAAAATCAAAGGAAAAAAACTTTCCGAAGCTGTTCAAGCCTGTATTGAATCACCAAGCTTAAATGTATTGGCGTTGTTGGATAATGATATTAAGACAAATATTGATGTATTGAAAACAGGCATTCCTTCAACCACCCTTGATAATTGGGAAGCAGTTAAGGAGCAAGTGGGTAAAATTAATAATACTTCATTAGGCATAGAAAAATTAAACGGCAAAATTAATGGCATTTTGGGAACATCTGGTCTTGATATGAGTAAACCAGATGACAAATTTGTGTTCACGACAATGGTGGAAAATGGCATAAAGATAAACAGTGCTACATTGGCATTATTAGATTCAAAAGCCTTAAATGGTGGAATTGAATCTTTTGTAGATAAAAAACAACCTATATTTTCTGATGACCCCACAAAACTCATTGCGGGTCTAAAAGCAATTCATGCGCTTAATCAAACCTCAAGTTCATACAATATTACAAAATTATCAACTGAAGAAGAAGTTTTTAAAGAAATAAAGGAAAAAATTGGGAAAAGTGTTCCTACTCCGAAAGAAATGGAACAACTTGATGTTCTAAAAGATAACGTTTTTTTGGCTAAACATAAAACAGAATTAGAAGCCCTCATTTTTAACAATATATGCAAAGAAATATCAGGAAAATTTAGTCGACCTTCTGAAGAGGTTTTATTAGAACAGCATCTTCAAAGAAATATATCATCGACATATTATGATGATTTTTGTAAAAAATATGTCAGTGAGGATTCCAAAGATAAAGAAGACTTTCAAAGACTCATGTTAAAGACCGTCACAGAGTATCTACAATCTCAATCTATAGGAAAACCATTATCAGGCTTAGATTTACTCAATGAACTTGCAAAGATTGAAGGATTCAAAACATTAACTTTCAAACAGTTAGAAGATTTGATTAATAATGAACCACCAAAATCAGTGCCAGAAAATTTTACGCTCTTGAAAGAAGCACTTGTTAATCTTAGAACGCTTGAAAGTAAAGAAGAAGATTTTCTGAAGATGAGTGAAAATAAAACTTATTCTCTGGGATCTGAATTTTATTCTAGGATGACTTATTTACCTAATCTGTTTGTAAATAATTTTAATACATCGATCGATTCAGAAAAAAGACAAGATAAAGAAGATCGAGAAACTGTTAGCAAAGCAAAAAACTTATATACAAAACAAACCATAGGGGCTTTAACACAAAATAATACAAACATTTTGAATAAAATCGATTTATACAGCAAATTCCTAACGAGTGGCAAAGGGACTCAAATTGATACTGCTACTGAACAAGCAATGAACTACTTTGTTCAAGCAGGTGGTATCAAAGACAATTTCATAAGACGGGATGTCCTTGACGAACGATTTGGGTATACGAGTACCATACCAATGGTTAAGGAGCTATTGGATGAAAAAGATACAGTTGAATTAATAGATAAAACTTTAAGCAGTCCTATTATTAAAGATAAGGCATCTGCCTTATTCGCAATTCAACGCTTGAAGAAAGATAATCCAGGCGCTGAACAACAGATACCATTCCTAGAACGAATTATTAAACATGCTGATACATTAAAGCTATACGAAGATAAGTATAAAGAAAAGATTGGAGAATTTAGAGAAACATTGAAAGACAATGATAAACACCCAAGTATTTCTCTTCAGCATGAAATGATATCAAATTGTGCTGCAATGGATCATTTGATGAGTAAACTCGGGGTTCAAACAACATCATTCGATCCTACTAAAAATACAGGACTAGAAGACGCCATAACAAAACTTAAAGCATTAACATTCGAAGAAGTGACACAATCGAGTTTTGATACAAATACTATATCTAAGAATACCGCTTTAATAAACCATGCTGTTCATGAGGTATTCCAAGAGAGAATTGCAGAACTTAAAGATATTAGTGATCCGAAAAAAAATCCTTCACCCTCTGTCGACATAGTAAAAGCTGCCAATCAGTTTATGGATTATCACCGATTTAAAACTTCTCATGATGAAATCTTGTATAATTTGAAGGATGAAAAAAAGGAACTGACCCCCATTTTATTGTCGAGCGACCTTAAATTAAAAGAGGTCGTACCAACACAGCAAACTACTGGACATGGTACTTCTATAGCGAATAAAAAAACAGTAGAGCATAATTCTTATATCTTGGATCCTGCAAATGGTATGGAGTTAACATGCGGCGATGGAACCATGACAATCGCACTGGATAAAGTTACGAATCAAATTAAGTTTTCAACTGAAAAGTCAGACAAAACAGAAACAAAAGGAAATAGAGAAGGGTTTTTGGGGGGGGCGACGCAGATTGTTTTGGGAAGTAAAGTGACATCTAAACTCGAACATATAATTAACGAGAAGAAAACAACAGATAGCCTATATGCTGTGGCTCAAAGTTATTTATTAAATTGGAAACCGGGAGATAAACCGAAGTTGACAGCACAATCTCCCGAAGAAATGAAAATTTTGTTGTTTTATTTATCTCAAATTAACAATGAACTTAAAAAAATCATGCCGGAGACCCATGGAAAATTTCCATTTGATAAAATGGAAATTCAAGTTCCAGGTCTTTCAAATGTTGAAAGAAATACAATACACGAGGCATTTCTAAAATATGATAAAGCAATTGTTAAAGGGATTAATGTTAGAAATGAATTCGTAAATTTAAGTTCTTTACAGATTACGCCTGCCCAAAAAGAATCTTTAGCTCCATTAGCTCGCGAGAAAGATAACCGAATGTTCTTGGAAGAATTAGAAAAGTTACAACATGTCGGTGAGAAATTTAAAGGTGTGAGCAAAAAAGAAGATAAAAATTATGCACAAAAAAAAATTACTGAAGTGGTGGATAGCAGCGTATATAAAAAACAGCTTCAAGCATTTGTTACAGGGGGAGTTTTAAGTGCTAAAGGGGTAGATCGGGATAAATTATCCGAAGCAATTGCAGTTCGTAGCACCAAAGGCCCTAAACCAGAAGAGAAAACAACTTTAGATATAGCTAAAAGTTTTATCCCTGGCATGGGAAAAAAGTAAGATGTCTTTTTTATACTAGAATATTAATATGAGTAACAATGAGGGTATTTAAATGAGTACTTCTAAGCGCGATAACCATTGTGTGATTAAAGGCTCACTTGAAGAGCAGGCCTATCAGGCTTTGTTTCAACAATTCACAGGATTGGATTCACCAGATTTAAAAGGTCAGAATACCGCTTTAAATACCAAGCTTGAGGAATTGCGCAAGGAAAATCAAGCCAACAAAGATGCTGATTTGGAAAAACAAATTAAAGATATGGAAGCTCTCCAAGCAGAATATTTAAAATATTATGATCTGGTTGCAAATAAAGAACGCCAGATTAAATATATTCCCATTTTTTCCGGTGAACAAATTCAAGATTTAGAAGTCATTATTCCAAATTGCGCCCATTTGAAAGGAACAATTCAGGATAATCCTTTTACCAACCGCTCTAATGATCAGCCTGAAACAGGTACATCTTTAACGACATCATCAAATGTGACACGCTTGGGGCTGGAAATGCCGGCGAATGCGATATTTAAAGTCAATTATGATACATGTACTATGATATTCGACTCAAGCAACAAAATAATCATTTCACCGAATAAAGATGACGGAATCATTCCAGAGGAAAAAATTCGTTTATTTCAGAAACATGTGCTTGCAAGTGTTGTCAGTAGCCCCGATGCACCCATTCATTTAAACTTTCCCAAATCAATTGATGAGAAGAGAAAATTTGAAATTATTAACGAGATGATTATTGCGTATATGTCTGTAACTGGACCCAAAGGGGAAATTGATAGTAAAGGTTCGGAGGCAAGACGAGAACAATTTATCAAAAATCTCATTGCAGGAGGTTCTATTGAGACCTTGGACACCATATCCGTTGGTAAAAAAGATAAACCCAATATCTATACAGGTGGAATAACTGGAACAGATAAACCATTAACCCAAGAATTCCAAGAAACCATGAAGCAAATGAATCGCCAAGATATTTTGATGAAGGTATTTGATGAAATTAATTTAGATGAAAATAAATTAACGAGTATGGCTAAAGATAGACCATGGGAAAGCGTACTGGCAACTCGTGAAGTGTTGCGTTTAGGAACCAATGCGGTTGTCGTTGGTGTACAAACCATTACCCGTCGTTTAGAGGGTTTAATTTCACCAAGACGGAATGATAATGATGACAACTACGAACTTTATTCTCGTCAAGGTATTGATGAAGACCACAAGCGTATCATTAGAGCCTGTGTAGCTGATATCATTCTTAAAGTAGCAAGTAACAAAGGACCCATTAAAGCTGAGCATATTTTTAATTTAGATTCTTTTAAGAAATTAAATGATCCGAAAACATTTAATATGCAAACTGAAGAAGTATTGGCATTGTTGAATTCAGACAAAATTAAAGGTGTTATGGATGGAATAAAACAAGCTCATGAACCAACAACAGGACCAACAAGTTAAAATGAATCCGGCATGGGTCTTTCCAGCAATTGAAGGGCGGCATCTTGAGCGCTACATTCACCTTGAAGTACTCGGTGCACCGCATAACAAATCGGCATATCGATTTGATGAGCTTGCGATAAAGCAAAAACTTGTTCAGCGTTATATAATCCTTCAACGACTTGTTCCACATGCTTTGCTGCTTCAGAAATGCTCATGCCTTGTCCAATACATAATCCAAATCGGCGATTACGTGATTGATTATCGGTACACGTTAAAACCAAATCACCCAAACCAGCGAGCCCTGAAAAGGTTTTGACATTTGCGCCAAGTTTTAATCCCAATTGCGTCATCTCATGGATTCCACGGGTAATCAGAGCTGCTCGTGAGTTGGCGCCATATTCAAGGCCATCACTCATGCCACATGCAATGGCTAAAACATTTTTAACGGCACCACACAGTTGTACACCAATTAAATCGCTTGAAATATAAACTCGATTGGTATTGGAATGTAAGCATTGTTGCCAGAGACGGCAAATGGCATCTTGATTGCCAGCTACAACCAAAGCGGTCGGTTTTTTTTGAGCGACTTCTTTGGCAAAAGATGGACCACTGATAAGTGCCATGGGGGTATCGCTACCAAAATGTTCACTGATGATATCACTGAAAAAACGATGTGATTTAGGTTCAACACCTTTGGTTAACCAAGCGATGCCAGATGGTGGTAAACTTTTTATGTGTGGTAATAAATCCGCAAATGCATGTGATGGAACACCAATTAATAAGTTTTGAGTGTTCAATGCCAATTGCAGGTTATCCGTAAGGTTTAAATTATCAGGAAAAGGGGCGTTGGGTAAATATCGACGATTGCATCGATGCTGTTGCATATCTCGAACATGCTCAGCATTTCTTGCCCAAAGCAAAACATGATGGCCCTGGTATGCCAAGGCCAAAGCAACTGCGGTTCCCCAGGAACCTGCACCAATAACAGAGATATGTTGGGGAACTTTATTTTGCATATTATTTTGTGGTTTCATGTTGTTGTTGTTTTTGTTGCCAGAAAATCGCATCAAAATTAACAGGTGATAACACAAGTGGAGGGAAACTGCCGCGAACCACTTCGGAAGAAATAACTTCGCGTGCATACGGGAACATTAATGTTGGACAGAAACTGCCGAGAATATGTTCCAATTGTGTTTCATCCGCACCCTGAATGGTGAAAATCCCTGCTTGATCGACTTCAACTAAAAATGCAACTTTGTCTTTGTTTTTCACTTGGGTGGTGACGCTTAAAATCACTTCATAAGTATCTTCACCTAAATGTGCATGTTTAACATTTAAATTTAAATTGAGCTCAGGCTCCCATTCTTCTTGAAAAATAGCGGGGGTATTTGGAGACTCGAAAGAGATGTTTTTAGTATACAGTCTTTGGATAAAAAACTGATGTTGATTTTCTTGTTGTTGTTCAGACATAACTTATTTTCCTTTGACGAGTGGTAAATCATCTTGCTGCCAGGACTGAATCCCACCGGCAAGAATTTCGATATTCTCAAAGCCTTGTGTTTTGAGTTTTTCAGCCAATTGAGCCGATAGTCGCCCATCTTGACAGATTAGAATGAGGGTGTCGTTTTTGAGAGCTTGAAAAGCCAATTCATCTTGTTGTAACCAGGCGATGTTTTGGGTATTTAAAATATGGAATTTCTTGTACTGCTGTGCAGGACGAATATCGATTGCCTTAGCGGTTTTTTCATTGAGATGATTAACCAAAGTCGCACAAGAAATTGCAGGTGCGCGTTGGATGTTATTATACCATTCTAAGCCAACAATGGCTGCCATTAATCCAAACCAACAAGTCATTAAAACCCAATGTTGTACTGCAAAATCAAAAAAATCGTTCATATCAAAATCTTATACCGTAAAATGAATAAATTATCCCTATAATGCACCAGATTGGCAAGGAAAACCTGCTTCAATCCATTCTGCTAAACCACCTTGAAGCTGGATAACTTTTTCATAACCTAAACTTAATAGCAATAATCCAGCTTGATGTGAACGCACCCCATGTTGGCAATAGACATAGACGGTTTGATGTGGATCTGGACAGTGTTTACCAATATCCTGTGCCAATTGATTTAAAGGAATGAGCTTCGCACCCTGAATATGGGCTTGGTGCCATTCATTGGGTTGGCGAACATCAATGACATTGACCACTTCTTGGGTCATATCCTTTTGAAATTCTTGAGGAGACACAGATTTTAATTTCATTTTATATCCTTTGACGCTTTTGGCGATGAAATGGTTAAGGTGGAATGATGAAGAAGCCAGTATACAGCCGCAGCCCAAACGCCACCCAGAAGAGCTGTAAATGCCCAAGCAGCTGGAGAAACAAGAATGGGTTTTAAACCCCGTTTATGCATCTGTCCACAGTCTTTGGCAACAGCACCTGCAAAAAGCAAGTGTAAAAAAGCATTGATAAACCACAACATTTGTTGGAAGGTGTCAGAAACATGTTGATAATGTTTAAACAAAAAATCCATATTTTGTCATGATTTTAAGAAAATGATTATCATCTTAACACAGTTCTTTTNNTTTTCTGGATACATCACTTGAATTCATGTTGTCGCCTAGCTTCGAATGTTATGAGATGGATTGTATTGAACATTATTGATAATCCTCATAATTAATCATATAGAGGAGGGTTTTGGAACTTGAGTCATTAATTATTTATTAATTACAATTCTTTCAGCTGGGATCCATACAATTTTATTATCTCGCCATACGCATATCTGATTTCCCGCTTGTTTATGTTTGATTAAAGCATCACGAATACCTGACTGAATAATTTTTGTAACTTTTGTGGCGTCATTCAAAATATTTGAAATATTGTCTTCAATACTTTTTTTACCTTTTTTCACGAGATATCTCCAATAGTTTTTCCCAAATCTTTATATCTTTCAGTATTATATCATTTATTTGGTCTTTTGCGGCAATGAGCAACAGGTTTGAATCAGAGTTGTCGAATAATTGCCATGAATTAGCAAGTTCTGAATACAGATTAAAAAAGTTTTTGAGTCCTGATTGATAACGGCGCCGTATTGTTTCTTCAGGAACTGAATGTCCACCATTCTTTACTCGTTCTTTTACACGATAAACGGCTAAATCTACTGATTTGAGCCATAAAAAAACAAGATGAAATTGATATCCTTGTTTTTTTAATTTTGGTATCCAAGTTGCAAAACTCCTGCTTGCTAGAGTTGTTTCAAAAGCAAAATTAGCATTTTTATTAGCAAGATTATGGATTCGACTCAACATAATTCTTCCCGCTTGAATGGCAGCTTTTTCGGGTTGGTAAGCGCAAAGTCCTTGTGCAATAACATCCGCATTAACAAAGTTATCCATATTCAAAGCATCTTTTAATAAAGCCGGGGCAGCTGTAGATTTTCCGGCTCCATTGGGTCCCGCTATTATAACTAAATGTGGCATAATTATCCCTCAGGGGGTGTATGTAAATTGTTTACCAAGATTTAATTGTTCCTGGTTTCCAAAACTTTATCATATATGCATTACATTTTATATCATTTGAAGTTTTCGTGATGACAGGTGATACGAGAATTGATTTTAACCCATATTTATTGGAAGATGTCGAAAATAGGTATCATCTTAACACAGTTCTTTT
>DDPL01000045.1:13679-33159 GCA_002342175.1 Legionellales bacterium UBA2469
TTTTCTGGATACATCACTTGAATGTATGTTGTCGCCAAGCTTCGAATGTGATGATGGCAACGGCATTGGATAAATTTAAACTGCGACTCTCAGGTCTCATTGGAATGCGTATGGGATGAAATTCACGACGAATTTCAGGAGGTAGCCCACGTGTCTCTGGCCCAAATAGCAATACACACTCTTCGGGATAGGCCACATCGGCATACGATTGTGTGGCATGCGTGGTGCATGGAAAAATAACTTTTTGACGATGTTTATCTATGAAATCTTGCCAGGAATCATGGTGTTCGATGTGCGCAAACTCATGATAATCGAGACCTGCACGACGTAGGCGTTTGTCATCCCAACCAAAACCTAAAGGATGAATTAAATGTAAATGGACACCTGCATTGGCGCATAAACGGATAATATTCCCTGTATTTTGTGGAATTTCAGGTTGATATAATGCAACATGAATCATGGAAAGGCCTCTATCTATTTTGCCGGATCTTCGTCAATTTACACCTTTTTGTCAATAAAGTTATGCGGCTACGCTATTATGTTAGGTGAGAATATTTATTTTTTTGTTGTGCTTTCAAATAATCATTTAAGCTGATGATTCTGCCGGGAAGTTTAAGTTCTTTACAAGCTTGATTTAGTGCACGTTGCCCTCGAAGTAACGTATGTTCATCGCTAACATCCCAAACAACCTGTAATAGTTCTTTATTGCCTTCCTTGTCTTCGGTGACAAAATCAATTTCATAACCATCTGAAGTGGTATAATAATAAACTTTTTTCCCTTCCCGACGACAATCCAAATAAACTTGGTTTTCTAAAAGTTTTTCGTAAAGCGCATTGGTTTTTAATGAAACGGCATGAATCAAACCATTATCAATGACATAAATTTTTTTGGGTGCATTTTGTCTTAATCGTACCGATTCACTAAATTGAGAAACCGTAAAAATTAGATAAGCTTCTTCAATATACTGGATATATGAATAAATTGTATCTTTACTCACTTTAAATCCTTGACTACGAATATCATTATAAAATTTATGCACGGAAAATAAAGAAGCAGCATTACAAATTAATGAATTAATCAGATATTTTAGTAAGCTAATTTTCTCGACATGATGTCGTTCCACCACATCACGTAATACAACGGTATCAATATATGACTGAAGTGTTTCTCGACGATCGTGGGGGAACATCGACTGAATACCTGGAAAACCACCTGTATTAAAAAAAGTTAGCAAATGGTTGTTCATGTGATCAAAGGCTTTTTGACCAAAAGGCAACGGTGGAATTTTTAATTCATGTGCCACAATATATTCCTGGAAATTATATGGCCAAACTTCGATAGATATTGCTCGTCCTCGCAGGGAAGTCGCGATTTCAGAACTGAGAAGTTTTGATGAAGAGCCGGTTAAATAGAGTTGTATGTTTTTCTTATCGTGGACTCGTCGTATAACTTGTTGCCAATTATCAACGGTATGAACTTCATCTAGGAAAAAATAACAACGTCGATGATGATTTTGAGGATATAGGGTATAAAATGAATCCAACAATTCCCCCATTTCTTTCGCATTCATAGGAAGCAAGCGTTCATCTTCAAAATTAATTAATAAAATTTGTTCATAAGACACGCCATTTTTTAATAATGCTTGAATCGTTTGGTATAAAAAACATGACTTTCCAGAACGTCTCATACCAATCGCAACTTTTATCATGTTATCGGCTTCGGGAAATTTAAATTCACGAGGAATATTTTTTTGAGAACGTTCAATAATATCGAATGTTTCTTCAACAAGGGTTTCAATAAATGGATACATGATTTATTTCCTTTTCAAAAAGGAAACTATAGCTTATTTATTTCCTTTTGTAAAAGGAAACAATAATTTAGTCCATCACGTACAAATCTTGACTCTGATCTTGGTTGACATCAGGACGAATATCAGCAATTTGGTTTTTGCGCAATTGCAAGTAGGCATCTCGTATAAAGGCATATTGGTCAAGCGCATTCTTTAAGAGAGGCTCGCTGTCGACCAATTGTGAACGTAGGTCAAGGTATCGAACACCAAGTATTGGCCATAGATAAACATCCGGAATGTATGGATAGGGCGTAAAGAGCGTATAGTCAACAATCAATCCCATACTGTCGCGAATGGTTGCAGGCCCTAAGAATGGAATCATGATATAGGGTGACCGCGGACTTCCCCAATAAGCCATGGTAAGACCAAAATCATTGCGATGCACAGGATAACCTTTAGTGCTTGCCACATCAAAAATACCGCCAATGCCTAAGGTGGTATTGATGAGTAAACGAATCAAATCTTTTTGTGTTTGTGGGAAATTCAATTGCAAAATGTCATTTGCAATGGTAGGAAGCGTGGCCACGTTATTGTAAACACCATTGATGCTGGCACGTACAGGCGCAGGAATTGCCCAAATATAAAGGTGTGTTGGTGGTTTAATAACGGTGGCGTCAAAAGCCATATTAAATTTAAAGACTTCGCGGTTTATCTTTTCAAATGGATCTTCTGGATTGCTTGAACAATGGTAATGACAACCATTCAAAAAAAGAATTAAAACGAGTATCCAAATCCGCATGAAATCTGATTCCAAAAAAGTGTTGTTTTCATCCTATCCTACTTTGTAAAATTTTCATATGCTATCATGCATCTTTTTCAAGAGAATTCTTATGCATATCGATTCACGATTGGAACAGGGCGTTTTTTTGTTAGGGGATTTGTCTTTATGTCGCGTGTACTTAAAAGATATTCAAGATTATCCTTGGTTAGTTCTTGTGCCTAAGATTGAAGGTGTTACAGAGATTTATGAGTTGTCTTCAACCGAACAGGCGCAGTTGATGAATGATGTCACCACAGCATCAAAGCTGATAAAAGCCCATTTTGATGTTGAAAAAATGAATGTCGCATCGCTTGGCAATATCGTTTCACAATTACATGTTCATGTGGTAGGTCGCAGATGCAATGATCCCTTATGGCCCCATGCGATTTGGCAAGCAGACTTACAACCCAATCCATATCAGGAACCTGAAAGATGGATTCAGCTTCAACGCGCTTTTCACCACCAGGAAAATGGTTCATAATGACGCAAAAAATTTAAGGAACTTCAACGTGCACGCCGTAACTTGGTTAGAAAAGCTAAATCCCGAACAACAAAAAGCAGTCACTGCGCCATTAAAAAATAGTTTGATTCTAGCCGGTGCCGGCAGTGGTAAAACACGTGTACTGGTTAACCGCATTGGATGGTTGGTTGAACAACAAGCCCTCAATTTATCTCAAGTCATGGCCGTGACTTTTACCAATAAAGCCGCAAGTGAAATGAAACACCGTTTAAAACAGTTATTGCCCCATGTCCCATTTGACTGGTGGGTGGGGACATTTCATGGCTTATGTCATCGATTTTTAAGACAACACGCCCAACTTGCAGGCCTCAGTCCTCATTTTCAAATTTTAGATAGTGACGATCAATCCCGAATGATGAAAAGGGTACTTCAAGAATTGAATCTGGATTTGGAACAATGGCCAGTTAAAAAAGCGCAAGGCTTTATTAATCAACAAAAAGATGAAGGTTTACGTCCGCATCAAGTTCAAGCGCCTTCTTTTGGTCCGGTGCGAACCTGGGTTCAAGTTTACCAAGCCTATCATGATGCTTGTATTCGAAGCGAGGTGGTAGATTTTGCTGAGCTTTTATTGCGCACCGTTGAGATGTTCAAACGTCATCCTGATTTATTGGCACATTACCGCCATCAATTTCAATTGATATTGGTCGATGAGTTTCAAGATACCAATCGTATTCAATATGAGTGGCTAAAACTTTTAGCAGGAACCGATACAGCAGTCATGGCGGTTGGCGATGATGATCAGTCAATTTATGGCTGGCGAGGCGCCCGCGTTGAAAATATTGTTCGTTTTACGGAAGATTTTAGCGATGTGGCCGTGATTCGTTTAGAACAAAATTATCGTTCAACCCATAATATTTTACATGCAGCCAATGCACTCATTGCCAATAACAGAGAACGCATGGGTAAATCATTGTGGACTGAAGGAGTAGAAGGCGAGAAGATTCAGATTTATAGTGCATTCAACGAACTTGAAGAAGCAATGTTTGTGCGTACTGAGATTCAAAAAGCCTTAGATAATGGGCGGCATGCCAATGACATTGCGATTTTATACCGTTCCAATGCGCAATCCCGGGTGATGGAAGAAGCACTCATGCGAGCAGGTATTAGCTATCGAATCCATGGCGGTATGCGCTTTTTTGAACGAGCCGAGATTAAAGATGCCATGGCTTATTTGCGCTTGTTGATCAATCCACACGATGATGCGGCTTTTGAACGCGCAATTCATGTGCCATCGCGTGGGGTCGGCGAGAAAACGCTTGCTTATATTCGCGAGCAAGCCAAACTCAAAGAAGTGTCTTTATGGTCAGCAGTGCTTGATATTTTAAAACAGGATGAACTTACACCACGTGCTGCCAATGCATTGAAAGGATTTATCCATGCATTTGACCAATGGCAACAAGTAATGCCTGAGTTATCATTATCATCGCTTGCCATGACCATCATCGAAGAAAGTGGTTTGTTAATCCATTACACTGAAAAGCATAAGGAACGAGCTGATTCTAAACGTGAAAACTTAATGGAGTTGGTTAATGCCGTTGAAGAGTTTACACGCCAGAATCCGGAAGAAGGTTCTTTAGTGTTATTTTTAACTCAAGCTGCATTAGAGGCAGGGGAGTGGCAAGCTCATGAACATGAGGTGCATGTTCAATTAATGACTTTACATGCCGCCAAAGGTTTAGAGTTTCCGATGGTGTTTATGATTGGTATGGAAGAGGGCTTGTTTCCAAGTCAAATGTCCATGGATGAGCCTGGACGTTTAGAGGAAGAGCGACGTCTCTGCTATGTCGGGATGACCCGTGCTATGGAAAAATTATATTTGTGTTATGCTGAAGTGCGTCGACAATATGGTCGGGAACAGTACCATCGACCCTCACGTTTTTTAGCAGAACTTCCCATGGACTTGGTGCATGCAATTCGACCGCGATCAAACAATACCTTTAAATCACAAACTGCAAGCTTTTCACCGCCGGTTGATACGAACGCACCGTTTCGAATTGGTCAAACCGTTAGCCATGCACATTTTGGTTCAGGCGTTGTGCTTGCCATGGAAGGACAAGGAAGCAATATGCGTATCCAAGTTCGATTTAATCAACATGGTGCCAAGTGGTTGGTACTGGCGTACGCAAAACTCACCGCTGTTGATTGCTGATAATAATATTAACAACATGGACTTTTTTTGTTATCATAATGTTTTTTATTGATCAGGTTATATTGTGGATAATAAAGATTTAAAGAAACAACGACTGAAAGACTTAAATGAACGAGTTGCCTCAGGACAATTAGATATCAGAAATTCTGTTGAACGTTTGATGGATAAAGTGCATCAGATTCGTTTTGAAGTTGATTTTATGTTGCTAAAACAGCAGTGTAAGAAAATCGCCAATTCACCGACAAAAAATCGTTACCGAGACGCCATTAAAAACAATCCCTGCTTACAAAGCTTTGAAACAGATTCACCAGGCTTTTTAGTGACCAATCTTGAACATCGTTTTTTTTCTTCTTCTCCGGGAAAAAAGTCCGTCAGACCTACACCCTTGTCACCAAAAGCAAAATCACCTGCGAAGGCTAAATCCAGTCCTTATAGTCCAATCGGTATGTCTCGATAGTGTGATTTGTCCAAATAGATAAAGCTTAAACACTAGACTTAATAATGTTCCCCATAAGTTGGGCAAGTCCCAACTTAAACACCAAGCGGCAGTCACATCACAACCGCTTAAACCCATGCTTAAAAGCAAATAACGCATATCAATGGCATCCCTTTCATCGGGATGCTGATGATATTTGATGATTTGCGGTAAAAAATGAAAGAGGAAAAGGGTGCGAGATAGCCATGCGTAAACCTTGGGTGAGACGGGAAATAAGAACGGCCACGTGACCATGAGGATACCCAGAATAAGATAGATTGACCAACGAGATGGTTTTTGGCGGCGGTAAAACAAGACCCATTGAGCATGTTGAATGCAAAGGCAGGTTAATCCAATGCATGAAACTGTTAAATATTGCCAGGGCATATTTCTTGTGAGGGCATATAATAAATCACAACTGTAGGCTTGTAATATCATGGCATGCATGAGAAAGCTCATATGCGCAAATGTTTGATATTTTGCATTGTGAATCAGTTGTGGGATATAAAGAATGAGGTAAAGAACAAACGCAATATTAAGAAAAAGGTGTCCGATATCGTCCAACATAAACATTCTTTTGAAAAAAAAAACATTTTGCCAAACTTTTTAGTTGAAATCAAATCTAAATGCGTTAAAATTGTCTCAAAATAATACTGGGTGTTAATTTAATGATTTTTGCAACCAAAGAACTGAATCTTATCAATCTTCTATTTTTAGAAAGTATTGTTAGAAAAAACCCTAAACCGCTTCAAGACTGCATATCACAAATCAATCCCGTTATTTTAAATAACCGAGTTGCACTACCTTCCCCTTATGATAGCATCAGTTTTATTGGATTTTCATGGTCTCAGCCCCATCTTGTGGAGCATCCTAATTTTGAATTTGCCATGATTGAGATGATGGCTGCGCTTTTATACCAGACCAATCAATATCAAATGGATGATGTGGCAATGAGTACTATTTTAAATTTTGATGCGTTACCTTATCACCACATCCTCATTGCTATCCAACAAAAAAAATGTGAATATTTAGACTTTATCGCAAGGGCTTGTGAATCTTATTTTGCCATATATCCGAAATTTGCTTCTCATTATGGCCAACAGCTCCTGGAAAGTATCGTTAATTATCCAGAATTTATTCATCAATTCACAAAAGATGAATTGAAATATGTGATATCTTGGGGTGTTCCATTTTTAATGAATATGTTCCCATCGCGTTTTGACATGTATCAAAAAATTGAACACTTTTTAGAAGGTCAATTATTGGGAAATAAACTATTTGTTAATGTCGAATATTCTATAAAAGATATTGAAACATGGGTTTTTGTTCTGCTTGAGTTATTGTCGAAAGATTTTATCCAAATGGATTTCATCAATAAGCATTTTCTCAATGTTAAAAATGATAACGCCCGAATTATCGATCAAATCATTTTAAGAACCGAGGATAATCCGCAATTGCTAAAGCAATATTTAAAATTTATCGAATCTTTGTATCTTCACAAATATATTTCTCGGCTAGTTTTCAAAGATCTTGTTTTAAATCATCTTCGCGAAGGCTATTCGCCATTGCATGAATTGGTTTACCATTCACGAGAAGCGCAACTCAACACATATTTGAATTTTATAGAAGATGCCGTTATGAATGGTCATTTACTGCGGGATGAAGTTGATAAAGCCATTTATTATCGCAATACATCAGGTTTTTCGCTAATGTCACAGGCTTCGAATAATCATAAAGCCAGTATAACCCAAACATTTTTTGATTTTTGTGAAAAATTCTATGATGAAAATGAATTTATGAAGCTACTTCAAAAAAATAAAAAAGTATTGCGTTGTGCTAAACAAAAAGCAGAATATGTCGAAATCAATAACATGCTAAAAAAATATCGAGCATTGGTAAAACATTTTGAAAAAAACGCCGATGAAGTTCATGAAGAGATGATTGGACGTATTGATTTGAGCTTTATAGATGCTGATGAAGATGTCACCTATGATCATTCTTTACCCTATATTGATTTAAGTTTTATTGATGATCAACCTGAAGGAACGATAAAGTTTGAGTTTTATAGCAGCTCACCAACCACCATCCAAGGTCGTTTGGTAGAAAGACTAAATACCTTTGGTTTTTTTGAAAAACGAACGGTCGTCAGTCCTAATTCAGTCGCCGGTTATGAATTTAAATAATTGGGATTAAATAAGGTTTTTGAAACAATAAAGCTCCTATTTCAGGGATGTAATATCCCGCTAAAAAAGTGGTTACCCCGGCAATCAAACCAAACAAATGCCCCTCCCAAGATACCCTATCTTGGGAAGGGAGTATGCCAAAGAAAATGCCAAAAAAATAATAAATACAAACAAAAGCTACAAAATAACTAAAAATATGATGGCTAAAATAAGCCTCAACCACTAAAAATCCCCAATAAGCTGTGATTAAACCGGATGCTCCCACATGTATGCCTGGTCGAGCAAATAACCAGGTTAATAAACCGCTATAAATGATTAAAATCCAGGTGATATTCCAATAGAAATCCACGCCATAAGCAAGCAAAAAAGTCGTTAAAACCAATAGTGGAATTAAATTAAAAAATAAATGATTTACATTTGCATGTATAAATGGTGCAAATAAAATACCTGGAATACCAAATGGATGACGAGGAATAATCCCTAAAATGCTTAGGCGATAATGTGTGAGGAGATTTAAGCCAAGGACCAAAACCAAAATGCCAATCATGATTACATAGATTTTAATCGATGATTGAATGGTGTTTTGTAATACAAGAATAGAATTGCTAAGTTCTTCAAGCATGTTTTAGTTTTCCTGAATATGTTGCACTTGAGATTGAATTTGCCCATGCGCCAAACGAATCGAAATGGTTTCATGTAATTTAGCTTCACGGGCATGGGTCAGCACATGTTTTTGTTGATTGGTGACAATCGCATAGCCTCTGTCTAAAGTTGATGCTGGACCTAAGGTATGAAGCTGTTGTGACAGTAAATGGTGTTTTTGTTGTTTTATCTCAATATAGCGCAATAGGTGCTGCTGTAATTGAGTTTGTAGATAGACCAATCGTTGTTGTTTGATGGAAAGCTGGATTCGGGGATTTAATTTTTCCAATTGCTTTTCTAATAATTGATGTCGATGTAAATGACGTTTTAAGGCGGTGCCACTATATTCTTTGAAAAGGCGTTGTGCGTAATCCAAACGTTGCCATGCTTGTGTCAATAGTTTTTCTGGTTGTTCAAACGTTCGATTAAACCAACTTAGTCGGGTTTGATACTGCTGGACTTGTTCCATGACCTTTTGGATGAGGCGATTTTGCCATTGTAGAATTTGAGATTTTAATTCAAGCTGATTGGGTGTGGCCTTTTCAGCCGCTGCTGTTGGTGTGGCTGCACGGTAATCGGCTACAAAGTCGGCAATGGTAAAATCGGTTTCATGTCCGACGCCAGAGATAATAGGGGTGCGGCAAGCATGAATGGTATGTGCTAATTGTTCGTCGTTAAACGCCCATAAGTCTTCAAGACTTCCACCACCTCGGCAAAGCAAAATAACATCGCTTTCTGACATGTCCGCTTTATTTAAAGCTTGTATGATTTGTTTGGGTGCCTCATTACCTTGAACATCCGTAGGATAAAGACATGTTTCAGCTAGTGGATAACGCCGACGGAGCGTGGTGAGAATGTCATGTAGTGCGGCACCTTTAGGAGAAGTCACAATCGCTATTTTTTGAGGAAATAGAGGGATGGCTTGTTTATGTTCACTGGCAAATAACCCCATGGCTTCTAATTTATTTTTGAGTAAAACATACTGTTGATATAAAAGGCCAATACCTGTGTCTTGAATATGTGAAACAATCAGTTGATAGTCACCTCGAGGTTCATAGAGGCTGATTTTGCCATACACCATGACCTCTAGACCGTTTTGCAATTGATGTTTGAGGGTATTTCGGTGCGCGTTAATAAAATAGGCGCATTTGACTTGGGCCTTTGAGTCTTTAAGGGTAAAATAATAGTGCCCAGAACCGGCTTGCACCAAATTAGAAATTTCACCCGTTACAGCAATGGCACCCATTTCAATTTCTAGAAGGGCACGTACACGTGCATTGAGTTCGGTTACAGAAAAGATATTTGTTGTCATTCGAAACATTAAACCAACTAAAAAAAACATCTTAACAGAGCAAACATATGATTGAAACATTTATAAAGAGTCTTGTTGTTTGTAGAGCTTGTCTTTATAATGATTTTTCAAAAGAATGGAAATAGTAAAAATTATCAATAACCACCGTCAGATACATGTCGTTGACCTGTATGACTAGCGGTATATAAAACAGGGAGATGAAATGAAATTAAAACCTTTGGTGCTTGTATTATCAGGGTTATTCTGCGCAACTGCTATGGCTGCTGATGCGACAACCCCACTTGCGACAGATATGGATAAAATTTCGTATAGCATTGGTGTTGATTTGGGTCGGAATATTAAAAAACAAGGCTTGGATTTAAGCATGCCTGCGCTTAGCAAAGGGCTAGAAGATGGTTACAAAGGCAGCTCATCTTTAATGACAGATGCTCAAATGAAAGAGGTTTTAATGAATTTTCAAAAAGATTTTGTGGCCAAAAGAAATGCTGAAATTGCTGAAAAAGCACAAAAAAATCTAAAAGATGGACAAGCCTTTTTGGATACAAATAAAAAACAATCAGGTGTAGTGACATTACCAAGTGGTTTGCAATATAAAATCAAAACTGCTGGTAAAGGCGAAAAACCAGGTGCTGATGATACCGTAACTGTGGATTATGAAGGTCGTCTTATCAATGGGAAAGTTTTTGATAGCAGTGATAAACAAGGTCATCCTATTTCTTTCAAGGTTAATCAAGTCATTCCGGGATGGACTGAAATTCTACAATTAATGCCTGTTGGTTCAACTTGGGAAGTGTTTATTCCTGCAAGCTTGGCATATGGTGCTCAAGCGGTAGGCCCAATGATCGGACCTAATGAGACGTTAATTTTTAATATTCATTTGATTTCTGTTCAAAAGAAAAAATAATTTGATGAGCATCCCTGAGGCTAGAAAGTTTCAGGGATGAATATTATGCCGAATACAGCATCTCGTTTAATTATCTTTAGCGTTGTTTTCACCCTTGGATTTCTATCTGGATTTCCTGCTTCTCTCTTCTCAACTGTCTTACAAGCCTGGTTTTCAAAAAACGGCCACTCAATTGTCATGGTTTCGAGTTTGGGATTATTAAACATTCCTTTTTTAATTCGTTTTTTATGGGGCCCACTTGTTGATAGGTACTATATTCAATCCATTGGTCGTCGTAAAACGTGGATTTTACTGATTCAAATGATGATGTTTTTATCCATTGAGGCGATGGCTTTCACAAACCCAGAAACACATCCACAACGTTTAATTTGGATGGGGTTAGGGGTGGGTTTTTTATCTTCCTTACAAGATGTGGTCATTGACGCTCATCGTATAGAATTTTTACCCAAAGCTTGGTTTGGATTTGGAGCTGTCTCAGCTGTATATGCGTACCGCATCGCACTTTTAATCTCTGGTGGTGGCGCATTAATTTTTGCGGATTATTTTGGATTTGCTCTGACCTATGCTTTTTTTGGCTGGGTTTTTATATTTGGTATGGTATTGGTATATTTCAGTAAGGAACCCCTTGTCGAAGTGGTTCATGATTTTCAAACCCTTGAACCGTATCGGGATTTTTTTCAACAACCTCATCTCAAGGCCTTGATTGGTCTTGTCATCACTTTAAAATGTGGTGAAGTGTTTGTTTCGAATACCAGTCCTTTGATGATTCCATTTATGATGAATGGCCTGGGTTTGAGTTTGATTAAAATTGCTTATATTAATAAAATATTTGGATTGATTGCACAGTTGTTTGGAAGCGCCTTATCTGCAGTATTTATGTGGCGTTTGTCCATTTTAAGATGTGTATTCATTTTTGGGTCACTGCAAATTATCAGTAATTTAGCTTTTGTCTATTTAAGTTTACATACATATCCAGAATGGTTTTTATGGTTTGCCATCGCCAATGAAAACTTTGCATCTGGTTTAACTTCAACGTCGGTCGTGGCTTTATTAATGTGTTTGGTGAATCCTAAATTCACAGCCTCTCAATTTTCTTTATGGGTTGCTTTTTCGATTACCCCTAAATTATTAGCAGGTCCCTTGGGTGGGGTGATTTCTCAACATTATAGTTGGACGGCTTTATTTTGGTTATCAACGTTGTTTACGTCAATGTTTATTGTTTTTTGGATGCGTTTACGAGACTTAAAAGTTTGAGGCAAGGCCTATAAAAATGTAAAATCTTTGCGAAATCGATGTTGTTCTCGTAATTGAAAAAACGCTTCTGGTGTGGGACATATTTTAAGGGCTCGAGTTTCATTTTCAGGATTGTATTCTGCTAATGCCTGCAATTGCCAATTTTTTTCTTTCGTCTGTGTTGGGGGCAATGTTGGTGGTGCAATATCAGGGGCATCAAATCCATATTTTTGATAGATTTGATGTGCAATAAAACTAGTCATGCGCCATTTAGATTGAATACTATGTCCGGCAACATGAGGGGTACACAACGTGGCTCTTTCAATAATGTGGGGATTGATGCGGGGCTCATTTTTGTACACATCCGTACAATATATGCCTTGGAATGCTTGATGAAGTATGGCGGTCTCATCAACTACATCGCCCCGAGAGGCATTGATTATACATACATTCCTTTTTAAGTTGGCAATTTGTTGTTGATTCAGCAAATGATGCGTTGAAAAAGGCGGCGTGAGATGATAATTGGGATGCAAACAAACGATGTCCATATCACTGATTGTATCTAATGTTATCGGGCGAGGCGTTTGTACATAGGGGTCGATGTTATAAACTGAATAACCAAGCTTTTCCAGGCGATTTGTGACCATTTTGCCAACTGCACCGTAACCAACAACGCCAATGTTTTTTCCATTCGTGTGTTGATGAAGATCTAAATACGCCACGGTGCTGGTGATGTAGTCACAAACAGCGTGCGCATTGCTGCCTTTGGCATGAATCAAGGGAATTTTTAATCGTTGTAGTCCTTGAATATCAATATGGTCTAAACCACTGGTCGCCGAAGCCACCAGTTGGATGGATGAATTTTGTAGTATCTCTGCCGATATTTTGATGGTTGATCGACAGATTAAAATATCATAATCCCTAAAAAGGGCTAACATCTCACCTTGATGATGATATGCCGTCAAAATAAAATGAGAAGCAAAAAAATCATGGATGTATGGAATTTGTGAATCGTATAAAATTTTAAGCATTAATGCCATTGATGATTTATTTTAATCAGCTCGAAGTATATTTGGTTTTAAAATCAGAGACAATATTTGAAGGTTATTAATATTATGTTAAAACGATTGAAGAGCCTAGAGGATTCAATAATATTATGATATTTTAAGGTTAGATAAATCATTATTAGGAACATCAATGTTATATCATTACCCCTTTCAACGACTCCTCAATCCATGGATTTTTTTATCAGTACTGATTTTAGGGCTTTTGAGTTATTTTTTTGTCGATCAATGGGTTGCAAGCTATGTAGAACATTTTTCTAAGAATGATTTATACATATCATATGGCATTCATCGAATTTTTAAGGGGGGCAATATTTTTGCATTGATTTTAATCGTAAATATAATAGCCATCTTTTATAAACGTCATTCAAAGTTATTGTCATATACACTCATTTTGCTGGTACTATTTGTGATAGAGAATTTCTTTGCTTATCATGCCAAAAATATGTTAGGACGCGCTAGACCCACACTTTGGATTCATGAAGGCCTTTATGGTTTCTTTCCTTTTCACCATGGTCATGATTACACCTCTTTTCCTTCAGGTCATACCCTCAATATTATGGTTATATTTTCATATTTAGCCATGGTTTTTAAACCCTACCGTGTGTTGATTTTTTGCTTGGGTGGAATACTGTCCCTCTCTCGCGTATGGGGCGATTATCATTTTCTATCAGATTGGTTTGTAACCAGTTATTTGGCGTTGTGCTTTATCCCAGTGATTTTATATGGTGTCGATAAATTGCCTAATCATGATTTTTTAAAACGAATTAAACAAGGTTCAAAATTATTACAAAATTAATAAGGAATTATAATGATTTTAACGCAATGGATTGACAGGGTGGTGTTTAAATTAAGAGAATTGGTTATTTTTTATTGCCGAGCCTTTTATGATCCACGCTTATATCGAGACGTGGCATTTCGTGAAAAAGGATATGGGTTAAAGCGTGTATATTTATTAATTTTGATATTATTAATAC
The DNA here is from genome assembly GCA_002342175.1 of Legionellales bacterium UBA2469. Taxonomy (GTDB): domain Bacteria; phylum Pseudomonadota; class Gammaproteobacteria; order Legionellales; family Legionellaceae; genus UBA2653. Next base: position 27,749 of record DDPL01000045.1, read on the forward strand.
CTTCATTTATTGCATTTAATAAACAAGTGAATGATTTATTCAATCACGAATGGAAACAAGCCATTGAGTCGTTACCTTATCTAACGGTTAAGAATGGACTTTTAAAAGAAGATAAACAACTCGAAGTGATAAAAAATACGATAAGCCCTAAATATTTTTTATGGGTTAAAGGTGAACAGTTGCCTATGGATATTTTAAAGATGAATATCGAACCTCTCTTTGTTCTTAATGAAAAATTTCTATGGGTGAAAATGCCTACATCTCATTATATGGGATTCCAATGGTTTCGAGTTAAAATGTACTTTCCAATACTCCAATGGGGTATGGTTGAAGAGCCTGTCATGGGACGAACTATTTTTAAATCGATACAAAATTCGACACAACAGTATGGCTTATCTTGGCTTTTATTTACATCTGTCATTTTTGTCAATATTCTGTATGCAACTTTTTTTATACGTCTTTTTGGTTTTGTTGCTCGTGTCATGGCACGGTTTGTAATGAATGATAAACTTGAATATGGACTAACTTGTCGTATGCTCAGCTTATCGGCTATTCCGACACTATGTTTTACAACGCTTTATTTGGATTTTTCATCCGATGTCTATGAGGAAATGAAATATATTGTGATGGGTTTTTATATGTTTTATTTTTATTTGAGTATTCGATTTATTCGTGCGAAGAGTTCATTTAAATGGTTAAATGGGATTCTCGATAAGAAATAAAAAAAGGGGCTTAAAAAGCCCCTATGAATTTTTGATAAAGCTTAAACTTCTTCTTCAATGACGTTTTGATCTGGCATTGTGACATTTAGTTCAAGCACAGAGCCGTTTCCAATACGCTCAACGTTAACAGATACTTTTTGTTTATTAATCGGTACATATTTCGCAATCACTTCTAAAATTTCTTCTTGAAGTTTAGGTAAGTAGTCAGGTGTATTACGTTGACTTCTTTCATGCGAAATGATGATTTGTAAACGTTCTTTAGCGACAGATGCAGTGGTGTTGCGTTTTCGTAAGTAATTTAAAATACTCATGCTGGCATTTCCTCTTTGGATTTGCTAAATATGCGACTTAAAAATCCTTTCTTTTCTGTATTCACATATTTGAAAGGAATGTCGACATCCCCTAAAAAGCGATTAATTGCATCTTGGTAAGCTATTCCCGCATCCGAAAGCTCATCCATAATCACTGGTGTTCCGGTATTTGATGCTTTCAATACAGCCTTCGATTCTGGAACAATTCCAATTAAAGGAATAGCTAAAATATCTAAAACGTCTTGCATGGATAACATTTCACCACGTTCGACCCGTTCTGCATCATAACGAGTAATCAGTAAATGTTCTTTAATGGGTGTTAAACCCTCCATTGCTCTTTTGGTCTTGCTTGCAAGGATACCTAAAATGCGGTCAGAGTCACGAACAGAGGAGACTTCAGGATTGGTAACAATAATTGCATGATCTGCAAAATGCATGGCCATTAATGCGCCTGTTTCAATTCCTGCTGGTGAATCACAAATGATGTAATCAAACTCTTTAGATAATTCGTTTAATACAGTTTCCACTCCTTGAAGGTTTAATGCATCTTTATCACGGGTTTGTGAAGCAGGTAATATGTATAGATTGGGGACCCGTTTATCTTTAATTAAAGCTTGATTGAGATTCGCTTCGTTATTGATAACGTTCACAAAATCATAAACAACACGTCTTTCACAACCCATAATGATATCGAGGTTTCTTAAACCAATATCAAAGTCTATTACGACGGTTTTATGTCCTTTTAATGCCAGTCCAGCAGATATTGCAGCTGATGTTGTGGTTTTACCCACTCCACCTTTACCAGATGTAACGACGACGATAGTTGCCAAAATATGCCCCTTAATACAAAATATAAAAAATATTATAGAATTTCAGTTTACCGAGAATCATAAAGATTACAAGATTTTCTAGAGAGAAAAATGCAAACAAATGATCAATATTGGATGATGCTCGCACTACAACAAGCACAGTTGGCAGAATCTTGCGGTGAGGTTCCAATTGGGGCTGTTGCAGTTTGTTCAGAAAGGGGGTTGATTGCCGTTGGTCATAATACCTCCATTGGGGCTTGTGATCCTTGTGGGCACGCGGAAATTGAAGTATTACGTCATGCAGCAAAGGTTTTGAACAATCATCGATTATCGACCATCACGCTTTATGTGACCTTAGAACCATGTGCCATGTGCGCAGGCGCCATGGTACAAGCACGTATTCCGCGACTGGTTTTTGCTGCACGCGATTTTAAGTCAGGTGCAGCCGGTTCAGTGATGAACTTACTGCATCATCCCAGTTTAAACCACCATGTCGATATTGAGGATGGGATCTTATTTGATATTTCTTTAAAATTATTAACACAATTTTTTGCCAAAAGGCGATAAAAAAAGCCTCGAAAGAGGCTTTGATTTAGAACTCAATGGATCCAGGAGTTCGTGGGTAAGGTATCAAATCACGCACGTTTGGAATTCCAGATAGATAACTTAACAAACGCTCTAAGCCAAGACCAAACCCGGCGTGTGGAACAGAACCATAACGACGCAAATCACGATACCATTGATAGTTTTCCGGATCCAATCCAATCTGTTTCATCCGTTCATCTAAATGATCCAAACGTTCTTCACGCTGACTTCCCCCTATAATTTCACCAATCCCTGGGGCCAGAATATCCATCGCGGCAACCGTTACGCCATCGTCATTCATACGCATGTAAAAACTTTTAATGGCTGCAGGATAATTTTTAACAATGACGGGTTTATTGAAATGTATATCGGTTAAGTAGCGTTCATGTTCGGATTGTAAATCCAACCCAAATTCAACAGGATATTGAAACTTTTGATTGGATTGTTGCAGAATTTCAATTGCTTCACGGTAATCAATAGTTACAAATGTTGCGTGCGCCATGTTTTCAACACGTGTAATACAATCGGCATCAATGTTGGCTTGAAAAAAGGCTAAATCATCAGCACATTTATCTAATACTTCGCGGCAGACATGTTGTAACATGTCTTTGGCAAGATGACTGACATCATCCAGATTTGCAAAAGCGATTTCAGGTTCAATCATCCAAAACTCTGCCAAATGGCGGCTTGTATTCGAGTTTTCTGCTCTAAAAGTTGGTCCGAAGGTGTAGACCTTGGACATGGCCAAGCAGTAAGCTTCGACATTTAATTGGCCCGAAACGGTTAAAAAGGTTTCCTTGCCGAAAAAGTCTTTCGAAAAATCGACCGAGCCGTTAGGAAGGCGAGGTGGATTCGACGCATCGAGCGTGCTTACTCGAAACATTTCACCAGCACCTTCGCAATCACTTGCGGTAATCAATGGCGTATGAACCCAGTAAAAGCCATGCTCATTAAAAAATGAGTGAATGGCATAAGAAACCACATGTCTTAAACGAGTGACTGCTGCAAATGTATTGGTTCTAGGACGAAGATGTGCAACCTCGCGCAAAAATTCCATAGAATGTTTTTTGGGTTGAATGGGATAGGATTCTGGTTTATCGACCCAACCGACCACTTGAATCGATGACACTTGCAGTTCAAAGGCCTGTCCCTTGCCTTGTGATGGTACCAATGTTCCGCTCGCTTGAATTGAACACCCTGAATTCATTTTTAAAACATCTGACTCATAATTATTAAGTGTATTCGGAGCGACCAGTTGTAAAGAATGAAAACAAGAGCCATCGTTTAACTGAATAAAAGAAAAACCTGCTTTGGAATCACGACGGGTTTTCACCCATCCCTGTACATGAATGGTTTCAACAGGGGCTTCCGTTAATGAGAAACATTTTGAAATAGAAAGGTATTGGGTCATATTGGTTGTCCACGACACGGTAAAATATATAAAAAATGAAAAAAATTATATTGTAAGCACCGGTGTTATTCAACTGTTGATTCAAATTTTCGGCGCAATGCTTGTTGAATCGGCGCAAAACTTTGTCGATGAATTTCACAAGGACCATATTCGCGAAGAGCTGCCATATGAATAGCGGTTCCATATCCCTTATGTTTGGCAAATGCATATTGAGGATATTGAGTATCATAGTCCATCATTAACTGATCTCGAGCAACTTTAGCAAGAATTGAGGCAGCCGAGATGCTGGCATGGTGTAAATCTCCTTGTACGATGGTTTCTGTTGGCAATGATAGGTTTGGTGCAAAACATCCATCAATAAGAACTTTCTTTCCATGCCCTTGAATCTGTTCAACGGCACGTGACATGGCAAGTAACGTCGCATGGTGGATATTTAATTTATCAATTTCTGCAACATTTGCTTCACCATAGGCATATGCAATAGCGTGTTTTTTTATCAGTTCAACAAGCTGCAGCCTCTTTTTAGGTGTGCATTTTTTTGAGTCTGTAAGACCTGCGATGGGTGTATCAAGAATAACTGCGTAAGCAATTACGGGGCCTGCTAGTGGTCCTCTACCAGCTTCATCAACGCCAATGATATGTTTTAATGCAGGTTCAAGCATACGACAATTCTTATTGTTATTATTTATTGTCATGATTCTCTTTTTAAATAAGAATGGCGTCAAGATAAATGATGACAATCAAATTAAATTTGGTTAAGGTGTATTCAATATGCCAAATAAAAAAGGAGTTTTTATATGAACTATAAAACGTTGGGGTGGTCGGTTGTCGCAGCAGGGCTTATGATGACTTATCAGCATAGTTATGCAAATTGTAGTGAGCAACACCATTATGATTGGATTTTAAAGTTAAGTAAAAAATTGGATTTGAGTAGAGAACAAGAGTTAAAAATTAAAGAAATTGCAAAGAAGTATAAAAAAATGATGCATGAAAATCGACAACATAAAATTGACATAAAGTTAAAGTTAAATGAAGTCTTTAAGTCTTATCCAATTGATATGCAAAAGATTGATAATATTTTGGGCGATGAGAAAGATGTATTTATCGACAAAGAAAAAATTAAACTTCAGGAACGCGTCGATGTTTATCAAGTCCTCAACCAAGAACAAAGAGCCAAATTCACCAAGCGGGTAGAAGAATGGCTCGAGAAACACAAAAAAAAATTTAAAAAATATGAATCTAAAAATTGAATCCACAATTTAGTATGATACCAGTCAGTTAAGCTGATTGGTTTTTTTCTGCATTCTGAAAAGACACCTTAAATACGCGAGGCGTTGAAGTATATATATTGCCATCATCAGTTGAAAATCATAGTTTTTAACTACGATGAGATAACTTCTTTCTCGCCTATCTGGTCACACATCAAAGCTCTTACTATTGACTTTTTGATTAATATATGATTTAATAGTGATTTATTTAATCATGTGTTAATATGTTTTATAGACTTAATATCTTAGATTTTAATACTCTATCCGAAGCCTTTGCAGCGATTCCGAAAGGCGTGACCAGCCTT
>DDPL01000082.1 GCA_002342175.1 Legionellales bacterium UBA2469
CTGTTTTTTAGGGGTGCACTACAGGGCGTTAAATATATCATGTTTCATGATAACCATTCATCGTTATAACGGGTGTTTAACCAAATAAAATAGTTTGCGTTTCATGTCAATCCTTCGTCGCAGAACAATAATCAACAATAAAGAAATACGCTTTGATTTATGATATGTTAAAAAGGGTTGTCAAACCAAAATACATCCTCAAACACCTGGTAAGTAAATGATATGAAATTTAAAAAATGGGGTACTCTATAAAAACTCTCATAAATAAAAGATTGTTATTCAATCAATTGTTTTATATGATTTTTTTATCACAGGATAAAAGGAAGATAAGATGCCAATACCATACAATGTCGTCAAATTGCGAGTAGCATTGACCATTTATTTGAGTATATCAAGCGTCTATGCACATGCAACGCAACAACTGGCGATGGCAAAAATATCTAATTTTTTTTCGAAAAGTACAACCGTTGATGATGGCTTATACGAGCAAAATAATAAGGCATTGCCGCTTATCGAAAAAATAGAACCTAGCCGAGGAAATAAACTGGGGAACTACATCGTTAAAATTTATGGTGACAATTTACTAGATGTTGAAATGGTTAAATTTGGAGAAATTCCGGTTTTAAAATTAAATATTGACAACAATCATCAAATTTCTGTTGTTGTACCTGCTCAATTTGAAGGAAGTGTGTCAATCGAAGTGCTTAATACCAATGGAAGTACAAGAATTGAAAATGCTTTTACCTATATTGGTACGGATGTCGGACAAATGACTGGCGGAGGTATTGTGGGTTGTCTTAAAGCACAAGGAGGACCCTCAAATCTTGTGGTCTCAAAAAATGATAACGTAGAAAAGATCAGTTGGGCTGGGGTATCAAATATGCTTGGTGCATATAGTCATTTGAATGGAAAAGGTAATTCAAAGATCATCAACGATTCTTTAGAGCGAAGGTATGGTCGTTATGCTGCTCATGTTTGCAAGGACTATGCAGTCGATGCAAATGGGGATGAATGTGTACCGAGTACACCTGGATGTTTTAGTGATTGGTATTTGCCTGCAATCGATCAATTGGATTGTATGTATATCAATAAAGATAAAATTGGTCATTTTAAGCATGATAATTATTGGAGTTCTACGGAATTTAATGTTGATAAAGCTTGGTATGAAAGTTTTCGCCTAGGACGCCCATATACTCTAAATGAATTTGGTTTTATATCCGTACGATGTGTGCGTGATTTTGATCCTTAATCAGAATAAATGTGTGCTTGAATATAATTTACATCAGCATCATTAAATAAAGTCATCATGATGCCAGATGTCATAAACCCAATTGCCAATAGTAAATCCAATGCAAATCCTATTGTAAACAGCGGCAGGATTAAATTGATGGTTAAAATGGTTCCTGCAAAACAAAAAGCCGTTGTTAAACCATATTGCATTAGATAATATAAGAATGTTTCTTCCTCAACAGAAGTATCAAATTCATCAATCAGATGTCCCTCTTGATGAATCGATGTTATTTCCATATCTATAATTGTATTTGTCCGTTGAGCAATTTGATTGTAAAGCGGGTTTTTGAAAATTTCAGTGTTTATTCTTTTGGGTGAAAGATTAAATAAATCTAGTGTTTCATAATTATTTTTGGATAATTTGGATTCTTGTACATGAAGATTAAACTCAGGAGAAACGAGAATTTTTTGAATTTGTGTAATCGAAATGTTGACTGCTTTCAATGTTTCATCTAATCCTTCAAGCATGGGCTGGAGTATATGTTTCTCATCACGTGACATTTTAGGAAGCTCATCCTCATAGGAATTGAAATTGTCATTGAGTTCTTTATAAGTTGCCCGAATATTTTCTAAAATAAAATGAATTTTTTCCTGGATGGCGGGTCTTAACAACGCGATCCGATTGTATTCAATTGCATTTGCAATGGCGTCCAATCTCGTTGTTTGTTGGAACATGTTGTATTGCCATTTTAAAATTTCATCAAGATTGTGGTGTGTATCATTTTTTTTTCTTAGAAAGTTGGATAGTGAAAAGCGATAATTTAATTTTTGTGTTTGAGGAATAGTAGACTCTTCTAAAGCGTCATCAGTATCGGAAAATTCTGGGTATGTATTTTTAAATGCATTTTTGAGAATTTCATCAATTTGAATTTGTTTAGATAAACAGTCCCTTTTGTTTGATTTGGAATTTGAGGCTATATTTTTAAGTTCTTGGGTTTGTGGTTCGATATCAATAAGGACAGAATGACTTTGTAAGATTAAAAATAATAGCGGTAAAAAATATGAGGCCGTATCTTTATAAATATGAGATTTTTCCCATTCGAGAGGTTTTAAACCCAAATTTAAATTTGCAATCGCATTTTTTTCTAAAGGAACTAAAAAACTTTCATTGAGTTGCTTGAGTTGGCACCCTAGGGTATTGTAATTTTCCTTAGGATTATCAATCAGATCATTTAAAAATGATTTACGACTTGAAGGGGTTAGGTGACAAAAAATAATTAAAATATCAACTATGGTTTCCTGGGGTTGGTTCAAAACCAAGTCGAGATATTCGTCGGGCCTATAATCATTAAAGCAGGTATACAAATCGGGACATTGTTTAAATAAATGACATAAAATCAGAATTTGTGATATTAGCAAATCAGTACTATCTTCATTTTTAGTGATCAATTCAAATAATTTTTTAGAGATTAATTTGAGAGCGTGATGCATGTGCTTTGTGATTTCACGAATATTGATTTCGTGAAGTAGTTCATAATTAAATGCTGAGCCAAGACTGTAAATAAGTGTGTCTATATTTTTTAAAGCGATAAATAAAAGTTTTTGTTCATTATCAATTTTTTTTATATTATTTAAATGCTGTGATTCAGCGAGCAGTGTATTCAAAAATAATTGGGCTTTTTCACAAATTCGTTTACATTCAATATTATTCAATGGAATTCCTGTTGCTGGATCAACAGGGTATTGTAAATTCCATAATAGATTTGCTAAAGCTGTTAATATAAATCGTGGCCCACGAAATTGATTTAGATAATTATCTAATGTAAAAACGCCAATAAAATGTAACCAACCACTTTTGGTTTGTTCTTTATAGATGTTATAATATTGGTTGATAGGAAGGCCTGCTTTTAAAAATTGTGAAATGTGGAGCCTTGTGGTTTCTAATTCAGAATGGGTTTGGAGATGCTGCTCAATATTTTTACTCATTAAGAAAAAGGGTAATACCGAGTAGTAACAGATATTGGGTTCAATGGGGTCCTGGGAGATTTGAATGCCAAAATAATCAACAAAATCACTGCAATAATTTTGAATCATATTTTGGAAAATTTTTATCATTCGTTCTTCGTGGGAGTATTCATGATGCTCTTTGTCGTTATTGATATAAAAAGTTGCGAGATTCTTCTCACATTCTTGATCAAATTGTTTGCGCATCGCTTTTGCTTCTTTAGCACCCATAGACATGACGGAATATGCCATTTGAATTCCTGCAATGCCAGCATTAATGGCAACCGATTGAATACCATCTGTGTTTTTTAGACCGTTTAATATATTTTCAGATTGTTGAACCATCTCTATTTTACGTAAAGCATGATTTCGAATTAAATCGCCAAGACGTGAGAGATTTAAGCTTTCACTATTTCTTAGTTCTTGTTGGGCAAGAAGAACACCTGCTCGAAAAGAAACTTCTGAAAGCTTTGAAATTGACATCATGATATCCTTATCATCAGGTAAATTGTTATATCGCTTTATTGTTGTAAAAATTGCATCACTGCACCTAAAAATCGAGTGGCTTCTCCACCCGTTACTGAACGGTGATCAAAGCTCAGAGATAAAGGTAATGTTGTTGAAAGATTATTTTTGCTTAGACGCCCAACGGCAAGAATCGCAACCATCGGCGGTACGATAATAGGGCTTGCAAATTTACCTGCAAACTTTCCAAAATTCGATAGAGTTATTGTTGCGCCATGGAAAGATTGAGGTGGTAAGGAACGTTCCGCGACACCGGTCTTGAGTGTGTTAATTATGGTTCTTAATTGCTCGTTTGTTTGCGTATCGGCTTGAGAAAGGACAGGAACAAACAAACCATCAGAACTATCAATTGCCAATCCAAGATTGACATGATCAAATAGTTGTCTTTCTTGTCCATTGAACCACGCATTTAATGCGGGTTCTTTTTTAGCAGCATGACAGATGGCTTGAATGAGTCGCACAGAAATATCAAAAGGGGATTGCCAATGGGAGATATCAACTTCGTCAAAAATGGTAACAGGAACAACTTGCTGATGTGATTCGGTCATGGCAATGGCCATTTGCCGACGAACACCTTTTAGAGGTTCAATTTTTCCCATATCCGAATTAAATGAAGAAGTGGTGTGTTGACTTGCGTAGTGATCAACATCTGCCTTGGTAATTAATCCATATTCTCCCGTACCATGAATATCTTCAATAGGGAGGTTCAGTTTCTGAATATAACGTCGAATCGCAAGTGTGGCTTTAGGATAATTCGATGTGTTGGCTGGTGAATTCATATGGCCTAGTGAGATGTTAATTTTCTCTTCTAATTGTCCTACCACGGTTTGTGACGATGATTGTGTAATGGCCTCAAATTCAATTAAAGGCATCCCAGTACGGATGATGGTGCCTACATCACCGTAGCATTTTTTAATAGTTCCTGCTTGAGGAGCTGGAACATCAACGACTGCTTTGGCTGTTTCCATAGCAACCAGCGGTTGGTCAGCTTGAACCACGTCGCCTTCTTTGACATACCATTCATGAATTTCCGCTTCTGGTAAGCCTTCACCTAAATCAGGAAGATTAAAAATTGTCATTTGTACTCCATTAAATAATTGACCGCAGTTTTTATTCTATCAACACTGGGTATATAGTGTTTTTCGAGTTGAAAATAGGGCATGGTGATATCATAACCTGTAACCCGTTCAACAGGTGCTTTCAGTTCTTTAAAGCAGTTTTCCATAATTAAAGCCGATATCTCGCCACCAAAGCCAGATGTTTTGGCGGCTTCATGAACAATTAAGCAGCGTTTAGTTTTATAAACAGCGTCTAAAATGGTATCAAGATCGAGGGGTTTAAGTGTTGCAACATCTATCACTTCGCATGAGATACCCTCTTGCTCAAGTTCTTCTGCTGCAATCATGGTTTCAGTGATGCTTGCACCCCAACTGATTAATGTACAATCTGAGCCATTTTTAAGTGTAAAACATTTTCCAATGGGTAACGCCTCACCATTGTTGGGAACTTCTTCTCGATAAAGTCGATAGATACGTTTGGGTTCCAGAAAAATAATGGGATCGGGATTGCGAATGGCAGCCAAAAGCAACCCATATGCTCTTTGAGGTGAGGATGGAATTACCACTTGAAGTCCAGGAATATGTGTAAAAATAGCCTCCGTGCTCTCTGAATGGTGTTCAGGCGCTCGTATTCCGCCACCAAAAGGTGCACGATAAACAATTGGACAAGTCAATCGTCCGCGCGTACGATTTCGCATTCGAGCTGCATGGGTGAGGATTTGGTTAAATCCTGGATAAATAAATCCCATGAACTGAAATTCAGCAACGGGTTTTAAACCTTGGGTAGACATTCCTACCGCAATACCTGCAATCATTGCTTCGGCTAGCGGCGTGTCAAAAACACGATGTTCACCAAAACGCGCCTGAAGTCCATCTGTTGCACGAAAGACACCACCATTTGCGCCAACATCTTCGCCAAACACAACGACGTTTTCATCATGTTCTAATTCATAGCTAAGAGCTTGAGTCACACTTTCAATTAAATTAAGCATGGGCATGTTCTTCTCCCTCTAAAGCAGTTGCCCGTTGTTCAATGAGATATGTTGGCAATGTTGCGTAATGGTAATCGAAAATACTTTCAAGTGGTTGAGCAGGCATTTGTAAATATTTTTGTACGATGTCCTCAACCGTTTGTTTGTTTTTTTCACGGATTAGGTCTTTATTTTGGTCGTTTAAAATATGTTGCGCTTCAAGATATTTTTCAAGGCGTGATATGGGTTCTAATTTTAGAGCATGCATCACTTCATCTTGGGGTTGGTATCTTGTTGCATCATCTGCAGTTGTATGATCGGAGAGTCGATAAGTGATGGCCTCTATGAGCATGGGTTTGCCATTTGGGCCCCGAGCTTTATCAATGGCTTCGCTAACCACATGATGCAAGGCAAATACGTCGTTGCCATCGACTTGTATACCTTCAATACCAGCAGCAATTGCTTTTTGTGCAAATGTCTGACAGGCAGTTTGATTTTTAGCATGAATTGAAATGGCCCAATGGTTATTGAGAACAACGCAAACCATCGGTAAATTCCAAAGCCCTGCTAAATTTAAAGCCTCGTAGAACTCGCCTTCTGATGTTCCACCTTCCCCAATAGTGACAAATGCTATATTGGTGGATTTTTTGTATTTCAATGAAAATGCGACTCCAGCAGCATGATTACATTGTGTAGCAATTGGGACTGTTAATGGAAAATCGTGAGATGCGTTAGATAATAAAGACGCGCTTTCATTTCCCCCCCAATACGTTAAAATGTCCACCAAAGAAACACCACGTTGCACCATGCAGGCGTAATCGCGATAGTAAGGAACAAAGATATCTTTTTTGCCAAGTAAATGACCAATCACAGTACCAATCGCTTCTTGTCCATGGATAGGAGCATAAGTTCCCATTTTTCCAGTTCGTTGTAATGAAATGGCTTTTTTGTCAAATTGCCGCATTAAATCCATATGAGAATAATAATGAATAAGTGTCTCATTTGAGATAGAAAAAGGAAGTTGTGGACTTAATTCGCTATGCTCATCAAGATATTGAAAATAAGGAATTTTAAATTCAGCCACGATTTTCAATTGCAGAACTCCAACACGGATAGATATTTTTATAAGAATAACGTTCTTTAATTTGAAAGACCAGAGATTTTAACTTAGAAATATTGTCCAATTTTTATGAGTGGCTGGTAGATGGTGATGATAAGTCCACAGCATAATCCAGCAAGGCATAACATCATTAGAGGTTGTATGATTTGTTCTCGTTTTTTGCAGTGTTGTTTAATTTCCATTTCCATGATCTGTTGACTACGTTGGAGATTAAGGGGAGTTGGATGAATGATCAATGTTTGATTCAGAATATTGGGTAGATATTTGGGGAGGGTGATATTTAAGGAATGCCCAAAACGCAATTGTTCTTCAATTAATTGAAGTTTTGGGTGAATGAGCGAGTCTCTAAATAAAAGCTGTGCGGATTGAATGGATTGATAAAATGTTTTGCCTTGTTGATTTTGAATATTGATATAGCTTATGCATCGATACCATTTCCATAATTTTGGTAGTTTATGAAAAAAAGGAAGATGATTCTTAAATATCAAGAGGGCTGTTGAAAGTAAAGATAATTCAAAAAAATAAGAAGATGTGGGGAGTGCATCAGGAATATTGAACTGAGCAAAAAGGGTTTGGTATTGCGGATAAATCACCCATTGAAAAAATAGAAGGAAAATAATGCCCATACCACATAAAAGACTTGGATAAAAAAGTTGTTGTTGCAGTTGTACAGACAACTTATTTTCTTCATTTAATTGCGCATTCCAAATTTGAAGAAGCGATGGAAGATTGTGGCTTTGGGATAGTATATCAATCCAGCTATCGTCAAAATAAAGCCGAT
>DDPL01000070.1 GCA_002342175.1 Legionellales bacterium UBA2469
GAATAATATTCCGGATAAAGGATAAATCCAGGGGATTTGTATTGATTTCGTGAGCGAATTGGTACTGTACATGATGTTGATGAGCAAAATCAAATAGACTTTTAGTGTTGGCAAGGGGTTGGATCCCGGCACAGTAATAATGAAAAGTTTGTTCTTTTTCATTTAGGAAATGATAAATTTGACGAAAGGGCGTTCCGGAAGTGCCAAGTTGTTTTGGCATTAATGGCCGTAAATCAAAGTGAGCATCAAAATTGAGTATAGCTATATCATCATTAGGGAAATGTGATTTAATGCCCTGATAATGTCCCCAGGCCGTTTCATGGCCGCCGCCAATGACAATCGGAAAAATATGTGTTTTTAATATTTGATGAATTTTTTCTCCTAAGCAAACTTGCGCTTCTTCAAGATTATCGTTAAGGACTTGGATATTCCCAAAGTCAAAGAGTGGTATAGCATGGGGGGCTGTTATTTTCCCAAAGCATTGTCGAAAAAATTGTGGGCCTAGAGCTGCTCCCCGTCTGCCTTGATTACGTTCAATGCCGGTATCTGAATTAAACCCCAAGAGGCCATAACCAGATAGTAAACTTTCGTCATCATTTAAACTTTTACATTGTATGAGTTGGTAGATATATTCATTTTCATTCGCATCTTTCCGCCCACACCAGGTATCTTTAGAAATATCTGGATTGTAATATCTTTCCATGAAATCGTCTTTCCTTGGGATATGAATATCTGATATATATATTGTGATTTTTAATTTTTTTTTTCAAGGATGATCTGATTATGGATATATCTGCACCCACTGGAAGCACAAAATCCTGTCAATCCTGGCAAACTGAAGCTGCGATGCGGTTGTTAATGAATAATCTTGATTCACAAGTCGCAGAGCATCCTGAAAATCTTGTTGTTTATGGTGGAATTGGTAAAGCGGCCCGTAATTGGGATTGCTATCATCATATTATTGCGGCGCTAAAAAAACTTGAAGATGATGAAACCTTATTAATTCAATCTGGCAAGCCTGTTGGAATCTTTAAGACACATATCAATTCGCCACGTGTGTTATTAGCAAATTCAAATTTAGTACCGCATTGGGCTAATTGGAAGCATTTCAATGAGCTCGATCAACAGGGATTAATGATGTATGGTCAAATGACTGCAGGTTCTTGGATTTATATCGGTACCCAAGGGATTGTTCAGGGAACTTATGAAACTTTCAAAGAAATGGCGCGCCAACATTATCAGGGAAATTTAACAGGTAAGTGGATTCTCACAGCAGGCTTAGGCGGTATGGGTGGCGCGCAACCATTAGCAGCAACGATTGCAGGAGCTTGTATGTTGGCCATTGAATGCGATGAAACCCGGATAGACTTTCGCTTGAAAACTGGCTATGTTGATGAAAAAGCTTATTCTCTAGATGAAGCGATGGAAAAAATAAAGAAATTTTGTGAACAAGGGGCTTCTAAATCAGTTGCACTTTTAGGTAATGCCGCGGAAATATTACCCGAAATGGTTCGCCGAGGGATTAAACCAGATGCTGTCACTGATCAAACCAGTGCGCACGATCCCTTAAATGGTTATGTCCCTAAAGGTTGGTCGATGCAAAAGGTCAAAGAACTTCGAAAAACAAATCCTTTTGAAGTTGAAAAATCTGCACGACAGTCAATTGTTGATCATGTTAATGCAATGCTTACTTTCCATAAACAAGGTATTCCGACTTTTGATTATGGTAATAATATTCGTCAAGTTGCTTTTGATGAAGGAGTCACTTGTGCCTTTGACTTTCCTGGTTTTGTTCCTGCATATGTGCGCCCCTTATTTTGTCAAGGAATCGGACCTTTTCGATGGGTCGCTCTATCTGGAGATCCGGAAGATATTTACAAAACCGATCAGAAGGTTAAAGAGTTACTTCCAGATTTAAAAGATGTACACCATTGGTTAGATGCTGCACGGGAACGTATTCATTTTCAAGGTTTACCTGCCCGAATATGTTGGGTCGGATTAGGGGATAGATCAAAATTAGGATTGGCTTTTAATGAAATGGTTCGAAATGGGACGTTGAAAGCACCAATTGTAATTGGACGTGATCATCTTGATTCTGGTTCTGTTGCAAGCCCCAATCGAGAAACAGAAAGCATGAAAGATGGTTCGGATACTATATCTGATTGGCCTTTGTTAAATGCTTTATTAAATACCGCCAGTGGTGCAACATGGGTCAGTATTCACCATGGTGGAGGTGTTGGGATGGGGTTTTCACAACATGCCGGAATGGTGATTGTTGCCGATGGAACGTATGAAGCTGATGAACGATTACGACGTGTTCTTCACAATGATCCTGCAACAGGAGTCATGAGACATGCCGATGCAGGTTATGATTTGGCGATAGAATGTGCACGACGTCATCATTTAAAATTACCGATGTTGGAGCAGATTTGATGTTCATCTTAGAGCCCGGTCAGTTAACATTAAAGGACATTGAGTTTTTAATTGATTCAGACTGTTCTATTCAGTTAAATGAACAAAGCCAATCTCGTATCAATCAGGGCCATTCCATTGTTCAGTCTTTATTAAAGTCTGGAAAGACAATCTATGGCATCAATACTGGTTTTGGCTTACTTGCGCATCAAAAAATATCTGCGCATGATTTAAAAGAATTACAAAAACGTATCATTTTATCCCATGCCGCGGGGCTTGGTGAACCATTACCGATAGATGTTGTTAAACTCATCCTGCTCTTGAAAATTAACGGTTTGGCACAGGGAAGTTCAGGTGTTTCTATTGATATCATTCAATATCTTATTCAGTTATATAACTTTAAAGTTTTTCCCGTGATACCCTCACAGGGTTCTGTTGGCGCATCTGGGGATTTAGCACCTTTGTCAGCGATTGGTTTATGTATGCTTGGAGAGGGACAGGTTCACTATAAAGGCAAGATTCATAACACCAAAGATGTGTTCAGAACATTAAATTTCAAACCTTATGAATTTAAGGAAAAAGAAGGTTTAAGCTTATTAAATGGCACGCAGGTTTCAACCGCTATTGCACTTATGGGATTAATCAAAACTCAGAAAAATTTTGCATTAGCGACCATTGCAGGTGCTTTGAGTATCGATGCATTTGCTGGCAGCATTAAACCATTTCATCCTGTGATTTCAATAGTAAAAAAGAATGAAGCACAAATTCATTATTCTAAAGTGATGTATGATTTACTTTCAGATAGTGAAATTTTACAATCCCATATTGATTGTTCAAGGGTGCAAGATCCTTATTCTTTAAGATGTCAGCCACAAGTGATGGGGGCGGTATTAAGTTACTTGTTTGATGCAAAAAAACATCTCATTAATGAGGCAAATGCGGTTTCTGATAATCCCTTAATCTGTTTAGAAACCCAAGAAGTCATTTCAGGCGGAAATTTCCACGCAGAAATTGCTGGGTTTAGTGCAGACTTAATTGGTATAGTTGCTTCAGAAATCGGTTCAATTTCTGAAAGACGAATCGCAGTTTTGATGGATGAACATATGACCGGATTGCCTCCATTTTTGGTTAATAATTCTGGTTTAAATTCAGGTTTTATGTTAGCTCAAGTCACTGCTGCTTCATTAACCAGTGAAAATAAAACTTATGCGCATCCAGCCAGCATTGATAGTTTACCAACATCATGTAACCAAGAAGACCATGTGAGTATGGCAACATTTGCTGGTATGAAATTAATGAGAATTAATCAGAATGTTGAAAATGTGTTGGCAATCGAAACTTTGGCAGCTTGCCAAGCGATTGATTTTCGAAAACCCTATCAAACATCAAATGCTTTACAGATTTTCTACCAATTGATTCGAGAAAAAGTTGCATTTTATGATGTCGATCGATGGATGGGGCATGACTTAGACGTTGTGCGGTGTATTATCAATCAATATAAATACTATGGGACGGTCTATGAGCATTTATTCAATGCAATTTGATTTATTAATCAAAAATGCGCGCATTTTCACCATGGATGAGCATTTTACTTTTCATGAGCGAGCTTTTGTTGGAATAAAGCATCGTAAAATTGTGTGGATAGGCGAAGATGATTCTGATTGTATCGCTAAAGATGTTTTAGATGTTCGTGGTGCACTTTTAACACCTGGTATGATTGATTGTCATACGCATCTCATCTATGCCGGTCACCGTGGAAAGGATTTCGTTGCTCGTTTAGAGGGGAAATCTTATGAAGAAATTGTACAAGAGGGCGGAGGAATTTTATCAACAGTTGCAGCTACACAAACTGCGTCTTTAGAAACCTTATTAGAACTTTCTTATAAAAGAGCCCATGTCATGTTACTAAATGGCACCACAACCATAGAAGTCAAATCGGGTTATGGACTGGATGTTGAAAATGAATTGAAAATTTTACGTGTTGCTAAGTTATTGCAGCCCATCATCCCCATGCGAGTTATACCCACGTTTTTAGCATTACATGCAATGCCCAATGGATTTAAAAATAAAGATGAATATGTTCAATATGTAATTCATGAGATTTTACCTAAGGTTGCCCACGAAGAATTGGCCAGTGCTGTGGATGCCTTTTGCGAAAATATAGCGTTTTCAAAAGAACAGATCGCAAAACTTTTCCAAGCCGCTCAACAACTGCATTTAGATATTAAACTACATGCTGAGCAACTAAGTGATCAAAAAGGTGCGAAAATGGCGGCTAATTTGAATGCCTTATCCGTTGATCACATTGAATATTTGAAGTCAGAAGATTGCTTTCATTTGGCAAATAGCAAAACAGTTGCGGTTTTACTTCCAGGTGCGTTTTATTATTTGAGGGAGAAGCAAAAACCACCAATTCAAGAACTTCGTATGCATAACATTCCCATGGCGATTGCAACGGATCATAATCCTGGAACATCGCCATTCTTATCATTGCCGATGATGATGAATATGGCCTGCATTTTATTTGGTTTAACAGTCAAAGAAGCTTGGTTAGGGGTGACAAGAAATGCGGCTAAAGCATTGAATATCCATCATACCGTGGGTATGGTTAAACAGGGTATGATGGCTGATTTAGTGGTGTGGGATTGCCATTCATTAGAAGATATTATTATGCAGCCAAATATTAATTATTGTCGTCATATCATATACGATGGAAAGTTAGTCCCTGCAACTAGACGCGGATTTTATTAGGAAAATTTTTCCAAATGTCATGGTAGTTTTCCTGACGGCTAGAATGATTAGCATATTCGCAGGTGATTCGCCATGGTTCATTCGATTCAAACATAAACGCAAGCGTTGGTGTTGGTTTATATGGATTATCATGGGACTGTGTTTCTTTTAACCACCCTTGCATGTCGGGTCCATGGGGTGTCATTTGATTGTGGATGCTGACGCCACCTGGTAAAAATCCTTCTTCTTTCGCATCATAGGTTCCATAAATAAGCCCCATAAGTTCACTCATGACGTTTCGATGGAAGTAGGGAAGACGAAACGTATGTTCTTCAACATGCCACTTTTCAGGAAATATGACAAAATCAAGACTAGAAATACCTGGAATTTCGCTTTCTGAACTTAGAAGTGTATTGATGCTAGGATCTGCATGGTCAAAGCTCACAGATGCAATACTGTTAAAATGTTTGCAGTTATATTGATAGGGTAGATAATTCCCATGCCATGCGACAACATTGAATGGGTGGTGAGCAATATTTTTATCCCAAAGCGTTTGTTGCGATTTGACGGTTAAGATACATGAAATTTTTTCATTTACATAGCTGGCATTAGGATAATTAAAATGTCTGGCATGGGCTAATCCATTGGCCCCAATCAAACCCAAATCAGGCAGATGTAAAGGAATACCTCCATTTTCTAAAGCATAACCCTTGACTACTATTGACTGATTGACGGGTTGATAAAGAATCCCACGAGGAATCACAATAAATTGTCCAGGATTGGCCTCTAATGTCCCAAATTCGGTATTAATCTTTAATTGGCCCTCATAAGGAATAAAAATCATTTCTCCGTCATAATTAGAAAAAAAATGTAGTGGATCGGTCTGATTGAATGAAAAAATAAAAATATGTTTATTAACCCCGCTTGATGCGACATGTATAAAATTTTGATTGAATTTTGAGTCATTCGTATTAAAAGAAATCGGATTCCATCGCATGGGATTCGGTGGAAGAGGATGGAGTAGTGGTTGCATGATTTGAAGTTTAGAGGAAGAAAACG
>DDPL01000027.1:0-13757 GCA_002342175.1 Legionellales bacterium UBA2469
CATGTGAAAGTAGGTTATCGCCAAGATTTTTTATTCTTATCTTCTTATTGATATTATAAAAGGGCCGGTATGTACCGGCCCCTTTTTTTTAATTTTCATTTTGTTACATTTTAATACGACATACCTTTTTGATATGAAGAATCCTGTTTCATGCTTTCTAATTTTTCAATGACTTGAGTATATAAGGGTTCAGACTGAGAGTGCCAGTTTTTTGGCTCAAATTGAGCTTCATGCATTTTAGCCACCAATAAGTCAAAAAAATCATGAGGTTTTAATTCGCTTGCTTGATTTTGAAATTGTATAAACTCATGAATATCTTGTTCTTTGCCATGGTTCATAATGTTTTGTCGGATGTATGCAATAAAGTCACGAAATACAAATCCATTTGCATCGTGAACTCTTTCATATTTTTCATAAATTAAATTCAGAAAGTGATCATAACTATTAAAAATGAGTTCATTTAAATGTTTATTGGCTGGCATTCCATTCTCCAACATGTTCTTAGAGTTTTAGTATAGCCAATAAATTATAATTTTTTTAAAATTTTAAATTTTTTTTTGTTTGATTATGTATTGTTAATAGAAATACGCGAATCAAAGTCCTCTAATGCCATGTTTAAACTTTCTACGGACTCTTCGCAGGATATTTTTGATGCAAAAAATGAAAAAATATTTGGTTCAAAAAGCTCTGTTACGTTGTGGGCAGTTCGT
Organism: Legionellales bacterium UBA2469; assembly: GCA_002342175.1. Lineage (GTDB taxonomy): Bacteria > Pseudomonadota > Gammaproteobacteria > Legionellales > Legionellaceae > UBA2653. Next base: position 711 of record DDPL01000027.1, read on the forward strand.
TCTTGATCTATTTCTTTTAAATATTTAGATATATCATCTTGATACAACGCTGATTCAGGATTTTCGATTTCTTCAAGTACCACGGATAGGATTTTAATGTGTGTATATTTTAGCAGTGTTAATTCCGGTGCGCGCGTACTTAAAGCTTGTAGTCGAAAAGCACCGTCATCGTGATTTGCCATTTTGATAATTTCATCGCAGGTAAATCTTAAATTGATGAGTTTTGTACTTAATTTATGAAGCATATCGAGATTATCAATCCCATTATTTGAGCATAAAATAGTTAATAATTTTCGTGTAGAAAAGTATTCGCCAATGAGCTTTGGAAATTTATCAGCTATTACCTCTATGAGTTGAATATTATTAAATTGAACAACGATGTTAATCATGTCGCAATTTGATAAGCCATAATTTTTGAATTCTGCATAATGTTCAATGATTTTTTTAAGTTCTTCGTGTTCTCGATCAGGATTGAACATCATATAGATTTCTTTTGTTTTAAATCCGACTTCAATCCCTTTTCGATACACTTCTATGGTTTTTTCTAGTAAATCGAGAGAAATAATATATTGAAGATGCTCTTTATGAAACTTTAATTTAATTAAGTCATCGAGGTAGGGTCTAACTTGTTCAATTTGACTTTCATTATCAATCATCTCAAATATAAATTGTATCTGTTTAAGATTGAGTTTATGTTGAATTAATTTTGGTAGCCATTTGTGTAATACTGGAAAAATATTGTTTGCTTCTTGTGATTCTAGAATCATTAACACTTTAGAAAATTCCAATCCCATTCCTCGAATGTCTCCATAGTATTTAATAAATGCACGGAGGTTTAAATAACTATTTGTTTTGCATGTTATTTTTGTTATTTGAGTGGTGCTAAGAGCACACTTTTTACTGAGTAAATAGGCGCAATTCTCTTCAAATAATCGATAAAGATTTGGTTGATCAACTAAAATGGGAAGTAATTGTATTCTTTGTACGTTGGAGAATCCTGACTTAATGAGGAAGTGTTCGACTTCATTTGTGAATACTTTTTGTGCTTTAAACATAACTAAAATTATTACAAATACATATTGAGCTTAATTTTAACAAACTATCTTTTCAATGTATATGTTTACATGTATTTTTCATGTTAGACTGAATCAATTTTTCTGAACAAGGACAATTTATGTGGTTTTATTTTGCATTATCGGCTTCAATTTTATGGGGTTTATAGTTAATTAAAATTTAAATGATCGCATTTGAAAGCCTCATCTACTGCTTGAGCTAGTGTAGAAAAATTCTTAATTATCCTCTTAATTTTTGCTTTTAAGTTCGCCCAAAATTTTTCAATAGGATTCAAATCTGGTGAATATGGAGGTAAAAATAAAAGGCGACATCCTGCGTTTTCAATTAATAATTTAGTTTGTTCAGATTTATGAAAAGCCGCATTATCCATTATTAAAATATAACCCGGCCCCAGCTCTGGTAATAAAAAGTTTTCTAACCAGAAATTAAATAAGGTGGTGTCACAAGTTCCTTTATAACAAAAGGGAGCAATGATTTTGTTTTGATGAAGAGCTGCAACAAAACTTTCTCTTATGTACCGACGACCAGAAATTTCACCAATAACTTTAGAGCCCTTAGCCCCCCAACCGTATTCTCTTGAAATGAACTTATCGATTCCTGATTCATCGATATAGATAAGCTTTTCTGCTGGGTATCGTTGCAAATCTTTTATAAAATCAGCACGTTTTAAATCGTCTCTTTCTTTGTAGAACGTAGACTTTTTTTTCGAGTGATTTTTAACCTCTTAAAGGCAATTGATACACAAGCTGCTGTGACATTAAAGTGTGAGGCAATTTCATTTAAATAAGCATCTGGATGCTCATGAATATAGGATTTTAGTGCTTCATTATCAATTTTATAAGGTGAGGTCATTCTAGGTTTGGGCTGAAGTAATCCTGTTGTATTTTTTAAATTTCGCCATCTTTGAAATGATGAGCGACTGACCTCAAAAATATGACATGCATCCTTGATAGTTCCACCATTTTCAACATATTTTACTGCTTTTTCTCTTAAATCCTTTGAGTGACTCATCTGACATCAATAGCAATTTATAATCCCGAAATTATATCATAAGTAATAATTCGTTTAAATTTTAATTTACTATAAATTACGCTTTATACGAAAAGTTATTACAGCACATTTCTTATCATCTGTTATTAGGTGTTAATATGTCAGTAGGTGCAATCATGATGTTTAAATTAGCTGGACGATATGGGTTAAAGCAAGATTGGATAGTGTTGGTTCAAAACAAAAAACTCTTTATTTTAATGGTCATAACCATCGCAACCTATATATTAGCGAATTCTTGTATATCGTATGCTATTCAACTTAAAAATAATGCTGCAACGGTTGCCAGTATTGAGAGCATTTATCCGATATTTACGCTCATATTTACTTATGTGCTGTTTAGAAACAATCATTTTAGCATGAATGCATTAATGGGCATTTTCTTTATCATTATTGGATTGTTCTTTATTAATCGTGCATGAGCCGCAACTTGGTTGATAGTGCTCAATACCAATTTTAATTCGGTCTCGACCGTTATGTTTACGCCATTGATTGGTGTCACGTAAGGAATAAACACAACCACAATATTCTTGTTTATAGAAGTTCTCACGCTTAGCAATTTGATACATGCGCTCCCCGCCACCATTTTTTCTCCAATTATAGGTCCAATATGTGATGTTAGGATAATGACTCGCTGCTTTAATCCCTGATGTGTTGATTTGATTCATGTCTTTCCATCGAGAAATGCCAAGAGAACTGCTAATGACTGGAAAACCATTTTCGTGTGCATAAAGGGCGGTTCTTTCAAAACGCATATCAAAACACATGGAACAACGAATACCTCTTTCAGGCTCGTTTTCCATTCCCTTGGCTCGAGCAAACCATTCATCTTTATCATAATCAGCATCGATAAAAGGAATATTATGTTGCTTGGCAAATTTAATATTTTCATTTTTTCGAATCTCATATTCTTGATGAGGATGGATATTGGGATTATAAAAGAAAATGGTGAAATCAATGTTTGAAGCAATAAGCGCTTCCATTACTTCGCCAGAGCAGGGGGCACAACATGAGTGTAATAGTAACTTATTTGCGCCATTGGGTAATTCTAGTTGTTCACGCTGAATCATTATTCACCTCGAATAAAAAAATGTTGCTTATAATGACGAAGCTCTTCAATTGAATCGATAATGTCACTTAAAGCTAAGTGTTTGCTATGTTTTTCAAATTTAGTTGCTTTGGGATACCAATGTTTGACAAGTTCTTTAATGGTGCTCACATCAATTTGACGATAATGAAAAAATTTTGCTAATTGTGGCATATATCGATTGATGAACATGCGATCTTGGCTAATCGTGTTTCCACACATTGGAGAAAGACCTTTATCAATAAATGTTTTTAAAAAATGAATGGTCATTTCTTCAGCCACTTGAATATCAACACCATTATGAAGGGCGCGGTCATAAAGTCCAGAAGATTTATGGTGTTTTTGATTCCAATCATCCATCCTTTGTAAAATCTCTAAAGGTGTTTTAATGGCAAAAACAGGGCCATGGGCAATGATATTTAATAGATTGTCAGTGACAACCGTTGCAATTTCTAGAATTTGATCTTGTTCAGGTGATAAACCTGTCATTTCTAAATCAATCCAGATGAGATGGGTATTGTTTCTCATAGGCATTTTATATTTTCCGCTATTATCGCTAAATAATTGTTTTCGAAATAGAAGCGTATTTTATCAATATTTTTATCTTTTTGCATTTCTTTTGGTAAACGAACTTGTTTGCATGCGATGATAATATTGGTCCACATTGGTGCTTGATGAACTTGATAAAAAGCATCTCTACAATTGATGAGACGCAAGAAATCATCCGTGCGCCGAAAAGCATCTAAGTGCTGAAGATGATGTAATAATTGTTTGGTATCACATATTTGCATATCTAACTGTGCATGTAAAAGATTGAAACGTTCTTGCAGCTCTTGTAGGCGCTTGGGTACTTTCAATTTTAAGCATAATGTTTTAGCAGATGATTGAGAGATGAGGGAGGTAAGATAGCAAAACCGAAATTCAGGATCAGTTGAATGCTGGCATAAAGTCTGAAATTGCGTAATGAACGTTTGTGCTTTTTCTATGATGAACATTTCAAGTGCACCACAATTATGAAGGGTTTCGAGAAAAATATCTGGGTGGGGCGTTTCAAAAGCTTTCATCCACTCAATAAAAAAACGTTCGGCAGATAAATAGGATAATTCATTCGAATCAACCATCGAGCGCATAAGCTGCATGGTTTCAGGCGCAATATGAAATCCCAAATGAAAAAAACGTGCATGAAAACGTGCCGCACGAAGAACACGCAAGGGGTCTTCAACAAAAGCAGGAGAAACGTGGCGTAGAATTTTATTTTTGAGATCGAGTTGTCCATGATAGGGGTCGAAATAGTGGCCTTGATCATCCATTGCAATTGCATTGATGGTTAAATCACGTCTATATAAATCTTCCTCTAATGTCACTTGCGGAGAAAATTGAAAATCAAAACCATGATACCCATGGCCATGCTTTTGCTCAATTCGGGCTAATGCATACTCTTCATGCGTTTCTGGATGAAGAAATACCGGGAAATGTTTTCCGACTTGTTGAAATCCTTTTTCAATAAGTTCATCTGGACGAGCTCCAACCACCACCCAATCTTTTTCATGAGAGGATATTCCAAGGAGTTGGTCGCGAACAGCGCCACCAACCAAATAAATTTTAATATGGTTTGGAAATTTTATCATGAACTAAGTATAAAGATTATTTATAAATATGTCTCGATATCATCTAAGAAAAATGTCAAAATTGGAAACAGATTATCATGTATCTAATGCAATCATGGGAAAAAAAAAGCTCACTATTCAACAAAAAAATAGAATCCAAATCAAACAAAAAGCCTATCAAAATTTGTTGCCCGCAGGCGTTATTCAAGAAGGATTGGTTATCACCCGAACTAAAAATCAGGCGTTGATCGAGAACAGTCGTGATCAAGATCGGGTGTTGTGTAAAATTCGCCCAGACATAAATTCTTTGGTAGTTGGAGATGTTGTTCATTGGCAGCGAGAGGCTGAAAACTCAGGCGTTGTTGAAAGTGTTGCTTTGCGTGAAACTGAACTCAGTCGTATGGATAAGTATGGGCAAAATAAATTGCTTGCATCAAATATCACCCAAATGGTTGTTGTATTGGCACCAAAACCAGAGCCCTCTGACTTATTGCTCGATAGTTATTTGATTGCTGCTGAATTGATGAATTTACGCGTGAGTATTGTTTTTAATAAAACCGATTTAGATGATGACTTGCATTCTACCGAACAATTTTTTCGTCAACAGTATACACCTTTGGTGCACACCTTTTTATCAACAAACAAAGAAAATCCCAGTTTAAAAGGACTTGAGGATTTACTTGAAAATCAAAAAAGTATCTTTGTGGGTCAATCCGGCGTTGGCAAATCAACATTAATCCAATTGATATTACCGCATATGGCCGATATGATTGCCACTTCACCGTTAACCTCAACGCATGAGTTTGGTCAACACACCACATCAAATGCTTACTATTTCCATTTGCCTTTTGGGGGGGCGATTATAGATTCTCCAGGTGTTCGCTCTTTTAAATTAGGTCATGCATCAGCTCAAGATATCTTGTGGGGATTTAAAGAATTTAGACCTTTTATTGGAAAATGTCACTTCCGAGACTGTGATCATCAAACCTCACCTAGATGCGCCATTCTTGAAGCGTTAAAAAATAACCAACTTTCTGAAAAAAGATATTTAAATTATGTTAAACTATCACAATAACTTAACATGCCTTTTAAAAACAATGAAAAAGTCATTATTCAAATTATCCCATGTGATTTCTGGATTTGTCGCTGTTTTGGTTGGTTTTACCAGCTCGGTGCTCATTGTGTTTCAGGCAGCTCATTTAACAGGAGCCAACTCAGCTGAAATGAGCTCCTGGCTTTTTGGTTTAGGTCTGAGTATTGCTATAACGTCAATTGGTTTTTCATGGTATTATCGAATGCCACTTTTAACGGGCTGGTCGACACCTGGAGCTGCTTTATTGGCGACAAGTTTAGCAGGTGTCACATTACCACAGGCCATTGGTAGCTTTGTGTTTGCAGCTCTCTTGACAGCACTTGTTGGTGGGTTGGGGCTTTTTGAACGTGTTATGCGCATTATTCCAAAAACCATCACTTCAGCCATGCTTGCGGGTATATTGTTACGTTTTGGATTGGATGTATTCCAAGCTTTTCAACAAGACATGCAAATGGTGGGATTAATGTTACTGACTTATATTTTGGGGCGTCGATTTTTTCCACGTTATGTTATTGTCTTGGTTTTATGTGTGGGACTTTTAGATGCATCTTTAAGGGGAATGATTTTTGCACAAAAATTTCATTGGCAGTTGGCAACCCCCAAATTTATCAGACCGGAATTTCATTGGCAGACATTAATTAGCATTGGTATACCATTATTCATTGTGACAATGACATCACAAAATATGCCGGGATTAACGGTGATTACTGGGGCGGGTTACCAACCGCCGGTATCAAAAGTGGTCGTTGGAACGGGTTTAATCAATGCAATATTTGCCCCTTTTGGTTGTTATTCAATAAGTTTAGCTGCGATGACTGCCGCACTTTGTACGGGAAAGGAATCCGATCCAAATCCTAATTATCGATATAAATCCAGTATTATCGCGGGTCTTTTTTGGTTAACTATCGCGATATTCGGATCGACCATGGTGATATTATTTACTTCTTTTCCTAAAGCGTTGGTTTTGACGATTGCAGGACTCGCACTATTTAATACGATTGGTACAAGTCTTTACGGTGCTATCCATTTAGAGAAAGATAGAGAGTCCGCTCTTTTAACGTTGTTAGTCACGGCCTCAGGTTTTTCAATATGGGGGATTGGCTCAGCATTTTGGGGCTTATTGGCAGGAATGCTTGCTATGCAAATTTTGCAATGGCGACAAAGTGATATTGCTGAGACTCCTAGCGTTCCTGCACTGGATACTCAATAGCATTTTGCAATGCTTTTAACGCATTGCTAGGTTCATTGAGATCCATATAGATTTTGGCTAAAAGCGTATAGCTTTGATAGCGAGGCTTAATTAAAATGCTTTTTTGTAAATCAGCAATCGCACTTCCCCATAATTTTAATCCAGCCTCAATCTTTCCGAATGTATAATATAACATGGCATGATTGGGTTGTTCTTCTCTTATTTTTTCAAGTTTTGTAAGCCAATAGTCTGATGGAGGTAGTAAACTAATAATTTCTAAAATCTCATCATCACAATGCTCTTTTAGGCGTTTTTCGAGGCGATTTCTAATCAAACGTTGTTCAGGAAAAATGGGCGCCAAAGTCTTTAAGATGCGGATATTATTTTGCAAAATGTTGGGTAGTTTTTTATAAGCATTAAGACTTTTATCCATTTGATTTGTTTGTACATCTTTTTGTAATACCGGCATGAAGACATCAAGATATTGGTTAAAATATTCTTGTTCATTAACAAATAAATGACGCTGACACTCGAGTAAAGACAAACCTTCTGTATACTCCTTGAAGTGATGGTGGATTTGTAATTGTAATACAACCCACTGATAGCTTGGACTTGGAAATAACTGTATAATCGTTTTGAGTGTTGCCTGAGCTTGCTCAAATTGTTTCTGTTCGATTTGTAATTTTGCCTTAAAAAGCAAAATACTTTCTTTGGCTTGCGGGTTGTTTGCCATGGCATGATTAATTAAATCATCACGTTCGGTATAGCTACCATCTTTTTGGGCAGCTTCTGCTGCAATTAAATCAGTTGACCACGTTGAAAGTTCTTGTTGTGCATGAATATTTTTGAGAGCTTTGTGCCATTTTCCTTGGTAAAATGCTTGTAAACCTCGATTAAGAACTTGTTCAGCTCGGTATCGTTGCCATTGTCGAAATTTACTAAATAGAGAATAGGGTATGGTCAATAGATTTCTTAAAAACTGATAAGAACAGGCAACGCTGGTGATTAAAATAACCAGAAATAATATTGCCAAGAATAAGCTGGTTTCTATCTGCCAATGATGAAACACAAGTAAAATATAACCAGGATCTTTGGTTAATCCAATGCCTAAAAATGCTGAAAAAATACTAATGATGGCAATCATGAGAAGTTGTTTCATAAATTTTTACTCGCGCTATCCAATAAATGATGTACTTCTGCAAAACTTTTAAAAAACATGGGTTTTTCAAGAATGAGTTGAACAGATTGAAGTTTTTCAATCGATTCAGTGACCTGTGGTTCATGAAGCTGAGGACTGATTACTTGCCAATTATCGTTTAGCGCTTTGGATAATACTCGATAACTCGTGTCATCTCTATTCAAACCAGTCATTTGCATTTGGGTTAAAAGCATGAGCATGTTTGATAATACTTGGTATTGTTGTGCAGGGGGTAAAATTTTCGGTATGGGTTGATGAAAACGCTCAATACTGATAAATGGCTTTAAACGATTAAGAACATTTTGGATACTTTGATCCTGACTGACAACAGTTTCTTTTTTATCAAACGGTATTGTTTGATGTAAGGAAGATCTTTTTTGTAGAACGGCTATTTGTTGATAAAGAGTTTGAATATTCTCAATGAGGGTATTATCTAAAATTATATTTTTATCTTTCAATTGATACAAATCTTCAGATAAGGCATCTGCTAAAGTTGTCCAGTGATTGGCATTGGCAATTTTTTGCGCATATTGTAGCAAATGCTCAGCAGAAGTCGCTTGATGCATAATTTTTAATTGCCATTTGGCTTGGCGGATGAGCCAGAGAATTTGATTTAACAAAGCAATTTGGCTATTTTTCTCATGTATACGTTGATGTAGAAATTTTAAAGATTGTTGAAAAATATGTTGTTGTTCTTGTAAACCCTCAAGTAACTGTTGAGTTGCAAGTAATTCACGGGAATTATTATTGAGTTGTTTATATTCAAAAATAAAACCACCTGTTACCAGACAGTTGAATAAACCGAATACTATTAACCACTTATTTAATCCCTTATTATCACTCATATTTAGAGGCCTTTTTTATAATTGATTAAAAATGCTAAAATTTCACTATGTTTGCATACATAGATGGGCTGATTTAGAAAGGAGCGTGCGCTTTTGGCTATTCTTTCACTGAAGACAAGCAGTGGAATTCTTTTAAACCATTTCTTTCCTTGTATAGGTAAACTATCCCAAAAATGAAACAATCCTTGCTCGCTTGTGATAATGATTATATTTACATTATCATTTTCCCAAAGCGTCGACAATTGGTTATGATTGAAAAGTGAATTTTCACTTTTGTATACAATTAATGGGTGTACGATGGCACCTCTAAATTGTAGAGTATCTCCAATTAATTTTCGTCCTTGGGAGCCTTTTACCCACAAAATATGTTGATTTTCAATGGCACTTAAAATAGGTGCTTGCATTAAAAATTCACTGGTCGCATGTTCCGAATAATAATCAACATGATAGCCATAAGATGAAAGTGTTTTCGCCGTTCCAGAACCAATAGCGACCATTTTGATGTTCTCTGGAAGTTGAATATGCGCGTTTTGAATGCCCATTACAAATGCATGCACTGCTATTGGGCTTACAAAAATGGCCATTTGAATGTGACTGAATTGATTAAAATCAAAATGCCATTTTTGTGCGGGGATGGGAGTCAGTGTTTGCAATGGCAGTTCAATCACATGCGCATGATGTTCTTTTAGTTCTTCAGTTAAGCGGGCTTGTGCGCCACCAAAAATGGGGCGGGTATTGAGTACATTCAATCCTTTGAGTTTTGCAGTCATAGTCCCTCATTTAATAAATCGGCTGCACCTTGCTCAATGAGCGCTTGAGCGCATTGATGTGCAAGTGTTAAATCATGCCCATAATTTTCGCTAAAAAGGCTTTTGGTTCCATCGGCCTTTAATACTTTTGCACGACAATGAATCTCTTTGTGAGTGATAAATTCAGCAAAAATAGCAATAGGAACATGGCAATGCCCACCCAATTGACGATTTACTTCTCTTTCAACTGAGACACATTGCATGGTTGGTATATGATGAAGGGGGGATAGGAGTCCAAGTATCCTTTGATCGTGTTCACGACATTCAATACCAATAGCGCCTTGGCCGCATGCGGGAAGCATTTCTTCGGAAGAAAGTTGTTCTTTAATCAAATGTTCTAAACCCATTCGTTCTAATCCAGCGCAGGCTAAAATAATGGCATCGAATTCATGAGCTTCAAATTTTTGAATTCTTGTTTGAATATTGCCTCTTAAGATTTTAATTTGTAAATCAGGTCTTAATGCTAAAAGCTGAGATTGACGACGCAAGCTTGCTGTTCCAACAATGGCTTGAGGTTTTAGTTCCATAATGGTTTTGCCCTGATGGCTAAGTAATGCATCATAAGGATTATCGCGCTCACAGATAATTGGCAAATGCAGGCCTGAAGGGAAATGTGCGGGTACATCTTTCATGGAATGAACGGCTATATCGGCACGACCATCAAGTAATGCTTGTTCAAGCTCTTTAACAAATAATCCTTTACCACCAAACTCCAGGAGCTTTTTTTGTAGAAGCTCGTCACCTTGTGTTGTCATTGGTACCAGTTCAATATGAAGATTAGGCCAAAATTGTTGAAGGCGTTGGGCAACAGTATGGGCTTGTTGAAGTGCTAAAGGACTTTTTCGGGTTGCAATTTTTAAATGTTGGGACATGTAACGACATTGATCATATTGAGAATACATTAGGATAGTTTTTTTTTTACAGATAGACAATCATTCATTTTTTAAAATGCAAAGGTGAATGACTGCATCGCAACATATTCATTAGGACGATTTATAACTTGACTACCAGGCGCATAAATATACATCGGTCTTGCGGTCAGACAGCCTGGATAAAGAGGGTCATTATAACTCCCTGTGGAGCATCCCCCCGTAAATTGGGTTCCTGCAAATTCTGTTCTGAGAGAAAATAATTGATTCCAAAACCAGTTAAAGCCCAAACTATAGCCTGTAGCTTTAGATACCGAAGCACGGGGATCTGTAATTAAATAATAGGTTCCATCCCATTGCGTCGATTTGTAGATAGAAAAACTAGAAGGGTCGGCTCTAAATGTAGTGAATCTTATAAAAAATTGTAGTGCTCCCCAGCCTTTTGATTGAAAAAAATTAAATTTTTCAAATGGTTCAATTTTTCCGTTCAATGAAAAAGGTTCTCCAGTGATATTATAGTATAAAGATACTTCGCTCGATTTATTTATTTGAATAATTGATGGAGTTTTTGAAGGGTTGGTGTCTGGGTTGGTGGGGGTGAGTGTTTGTAATGTTTGTGCCCATTCCGCAAAAAACGCTATATTATTGTTGTACCATACCAATTCAGGATGGATACGATTTCTTGTGTTAATGGCATAAGTAGGGTAAAGAAAATTATTATAGCCAAACATGATATTTTGACCAAGAGTCAAAATAAAAGGAAGGTTGGTATCTTTACTAAGTTTTTGGGTGCTGGCTGCAAGGCCAAATCCAAGATGTTTAAAAAAATTGTGTTCTTGATTGAGAAATGGATTTATAAAAAAGCGTCCTTCGAAACTTTTGTTTACCGTAAAATATCGAGAAGGTACATATGTGATGAGTGAAGAAGAAATAGAAATAGGGTTCAGTCCAGGGAAAACGCCATCAGGCGTACCATTATATATACCCAATTGGTAAGAAAATTGTTGAAAATAACCAAGAAAACGATTTTGATAATATATGGGTAGTTCATCTTTGCCCAAATAACCATAAAGGACGACGCCATTCTCTTGGGAAGGCGCCATATTGGTTGTAAAACCTGGATACGTTAAGTATGAGTTTAATTTATTGTAAAAACCGGACAAAAGGCTTGCTTGATAACCTGCTTGAACGCTGAAATGCTTGAGTTCTGTTAAAGCCATTTTAGCATTTGAAATATAAAATTGGTTTTTATCGAAATTCGGCGTAATTAAAAAATGTGTATTTTCCAGGATGCGACCACCAATATTAATTCCCCCCTGATAAATCCAATTTCGAATAACGGTGTTTTGACGAATGACTGATTGACTTGAAGTCCCATTGTTAATTTTTAGACCACTAATATCACTGAAGATGTCAGCATTCCCTGTGATAAAGGGTTGAGCGATTAAATATGATTGATAGTTATCCGCATGTAAATTTAATAAATTATGCCCTAGAGCGAGATTGTAGGGAAAGGTTTGTTTTTCCCACAAGGACTCCTTGTGGGGGATGGATAATGGTTTTAGTATAGGTTCATCATGAGGGGCAAGTTTTTGTTGTATTATATTTAGCTTATTTTTTAGCAGGATTTCATTTTCTTGTATGGTATCGATTTTGATTTGAGTCGTTTTAATTGTTGTTTTTAAATCGTTAATGCTTTGTGCATCATGGTCAAAAGCATATGATGCCAACAGCGGATTTATAATGAGGGTGAATAATATCAGAATGCGCATGGTTAAATCTTTTAAAAAGTAAGTTGCAAACGTTGCATAAATATTTTTTCAGCTGGTCGATTTAAGACAGTGCTGGAGTTTAAAAATATATTGGAACCACCAGTTAGGCATCCTGGAGTGGTCGTGGAACTTAAACCACCAGTTGAACAGCCTCCAGTAAATGAGGTGTAATCATACTCCATCGATATTCTTAAAAATTGATTCCAGAACCAGTTGATACCCAAACTCCATGAGTTTGCTTGTTGCACGGAAATTCTAGGGTCTGCAAATAAGTAATAAGTGCTATCGTTATAATTGATATAATCATTAAAATTATTGGGGTCTATTTTTAACTGGCTGACGCGAAAAACAAGTTGGAATGCGCCATATGCGCCTTTTTCAAAAACTTTAAAATTATGATTGGGAATGAGGTGAAATAAGTTAAATTCTTCTTGAGTTAGGTTATAGATGAATTGAA
>DDPL01000027.1:13781-29588 GCA_002342175.1 Legionellales bacterium UBA2469
AATAGGCGTAATTTTTTTATCGCTAATTTTTTGCAGTGTTATAAGTATTTGAACAGGCTGTAAGGTTTGAAGGGTTTGAGTATAGTCGGCAATAATTCCTAAAGAACCAAAGCTCCATAATGCTTGAGGATGTAATCGAGCTCGACTTCCATTTGCTGATACTTGGTAGTAAGATGCGCCTTCAGGATAAGTTGAATAAGAAAAAATGGGATTTTGTCCAATAGAATACAAATCGGGAATATTGAGTTGAAGATTCGGATTTTCTGTACTTCCCGCGAAGCCAAAGCCCAGATGCTGTAAAAAATGACCTTCTTTTTGAATAAATGGATTGACAAATACGCGTCCTGCAAATGCTTTATTTGCCGAATTCGATGGGTTTGATGTAAAGCCAGCATTGGGAAAAGGATATGGTGTGTTAATTGACGAGTAATTCGCTACTTGTGTATTATCAGGCACGCCATTATAAAATCCCAATTGATAGGAAAGCATATCATCAAAACCAAAATTGGTTAGCCCTCGATAATAGGGTTCTTTCCCAGATGGGCCAAATGTCCCATGCAAAGTAACACCAATTTGTCTATCAGGTGCAAGCATGGCAGTAGGGCTCATTTCCATCGTATATGCACGAGCCAGATAATCAAAATTATCAAAATAATTTTCAATGCCACTAACTAAGCTCATTTGTTGGCCAACCTGAACCCCTAGAGCTCGAAAATAATTAATATCGACGAAGGCATCGTATAGGCCAACGTGTCCTTCGCCAAAATCCATATTAATAAAATACTGAATAAAAGAATATGCTTTTCCTTCTATAGTGGGGCGAACTCGACGTAACCAATAGCGATCAACCGTTGATTTATTATAGACGGAATTAACATCTTGCCCATCATTAATAAACAGTCCTTGGGTATTAAAAAAAACATCATTATCTGCCTGAATCCAAGCATGAAAATCAAGTTCAATAGGCACTTGGGTTGCTGTGATTTGAAACAAGTTGGGATATATGTTTTTTGGGTAACGTGTATAGTCGAGTTCAAATAAGGATGCTTTCTTAGTGGGCGCAAAGGGAGTAATTTTTAATTGCTGTTTGGCGTCATTTAATTCAATAATATTTTGTTTTTGCTGGGCTTGTGCAATTAATAATTGTTGATGGTTTTTTTCAAGTTGTTCTTCAATATCTTTTAATTCTTGATTGAGGGGGGCTGCAAAAGAAGCATTGGTAAACATGCAAGTTAAAATAACCAAAAACTTATGAGACATCCATGACTCCGAAACAAAACTTTTTTGACGGAAGGATTCTATCTATGGATATTGTAAATATCAATATCAATTATGGATTTAATATTGATAAAAGATGTTTTCATCATAAAATTTGTGGCAAAATAGTAATTAATTTTTTTATTAAATTAAAATCAAATGCATAGAGTCTTCTATCACTTTCATATCGGGTTTTGCTTATTGTTGACAAGTATCGCTTTTTCAAAAGGAATGTCAGCAAAAGATACCTATGAAAAATATTGCTCAGTTTGTCACGCGACAGGTTTGGCTGGTGCGCCAAGATATCAATCCAATGATTGGTCTGTTCGATGTCATGAAAAACATCTCAAAGGATTGGTGGCGAGTGCTATGGCTGGAATCAATGCGATGCCCGCAAAAGGAACTTGTGATATTTGTCAACAAGAGGATATACTTGCAGCGATTAAATATATGGTCCCCAAAAATGAAATTAACTGTCATTAAAAATACTGCATTTTGGATGTTAGGGCTTACATTTGTAAGTTTGTTTACATCATTGTTATTGGAACAATTTTTACAATTGGAACCTTGTCCTTTATGTATCATGCAAAGGTTTTGTACGGTCATGCTAGCATTTTTTTGTTTAGGACATTTTGTCTGCCAATCTTGGCCTAAACGATGGGCTTTTATTGTAGGACAATCTTTTTTTATTGTGTTGGGTATCCTTTTGGCCTCAAGACAATTATGGTTACAGTTATTTGCTAAAGAATCGGGTTCAGGTGTTTGCTTACCGGGTCTTGAAGAATTATTGAATTATTTTTCTTGGGACATGGTATTAAAAATGTTATTCTGGGGCTCAAATGATTGTGCGACAATTGCATGGCGTTTAATGGGTATGCCTTTATCCGTATGGTCATTGGCTTACTTTACCACGATGTTTGTTCTCGTTGTGTGTTATATCAAACAAGTTAAAATGGTGAAAAATTAGTTTAATGAGCAGTCATTTAGAATTCAAGGTTTTAGCAAAACATCCAAAAAATTTAGCAAGAGTCAGTCGTTTTGAAACGGCACATGGCGAGGTTATTACACCTGTATTCATGCCCGTGGGCANNGGGAACCCGAGCAGGCGTAAATAATTTAACAACCGCAGAGTTGAAGGCTGCGGGTAGCCAGATGATTCTTGGTGGCAATACTTACCACATGCTTTGCGCGCCTGGCTTAGAAATGATTAAACATGCCGGTGGCATGCATTCGCTGATGGGCTGGAATGGACCGATGTTAACCGATAGTGGTGGGTTTCAAGTTTTTAGTCTTTCCAAAAATAAAGAAATATGTACAATTGATGATAATGGAGCGCATTTTTGTATTCCTGGAACCAACAGATGGATTCATATGACCCCTGAGGTTTCGATTGAAGCACAAAAAGTGATTGGAGCTGATGTGATAATGGCTTTTGATCAGTGTACGCCGAGCGATATTCGTTATAATGATGCGGCACAAATCATGAAAAAAACACATCGATGGTTAAAGCAATCAGTTCATTACCATGAGCAGAATCCATTAACAGCTTATGGGTATCGACAATCGTTGTTTGGAATTATTCAAGGTGGAATCTATCCGGAATTGCGTCAAGAAAGTGCAGAATTTGTGACGAGTTTAAATTTGCCAGGTGTTGCAATTGGTGGAGAAACCATTGGTTTTGATATGATTAAAACCTGTGAAATTTTAACTCATTTAAGTGATTTCTTACCCCAAGAAAAGCCTCGTTATAGCATGGGGGTGGGGATGGGTCCGCAAGATTTATTCGATGTCGTGGCCTGTGGTATGGATATGTTTGATTGTGTGGCTCCAACGCGTAATGCTCGACATG
This sequence comes from Legionellales bacterium UBA2469, assembly GCA_002342175.1. Taxonomy (GTDB): domain Bacteria; phylum Pseudomonadota; class Gammaproteobacteria; order Legionellales; family Legionellaceae; genus UBA2653. The sequence continues at coordinate 16,888 of DDPL01000027.1, forward strand.
GGTCATTGTATGCTGGACATTTTGTTAAAAAAAATGATTGGTATTCATTTCAAAGCGAATTTTCTAATGGGCGATTGGATATTAAAAAACACCAATTTGCAACAGATGAACAACCCTTAATGTCTGATTGCAATTGTTATACTTGCCAAACGACAACCCGTTCGTATTTACATCATTTATTTAAAATGAAAAGCAATCTTTTTTCAGTTTATGCTTGCATACATAACATTCATGTGATGCATGATGCTTGTCGATTGATGCGTGAACTCATTTTATCGATGTCTGATTTGGAATAAAGATTTATGTCAAAAAATGTAAAAACACTCAGTATTTTTAGTTTAGTGATGATAACTGTTGGCTCAGTGGATAGTATTCGAAACCTTCCCACAACGGCGTTATTTGGTTCTCAATTGATATTTTTTTTTCTATTTGGCGCTTTATTTTTCTTATTACCAACAGCATTCGTATCCGCAGAATTAGCCTCGTCATATCCCAAAGAAGGCGGTATTTATATTTGGGTTAAACAAGCCTTTGGTAAGCGATGGGGGTTTTTAGCCATATGGTTACAATGGATTGAAAATGTGATTTGGTACCCTATATTACTTTCATTTCTTGCAGGCAATTTTGGATTTTTAATTGCGCCAACATATGCAAATAATCCGACTTTTTTATATATAACCATTGTAACGGCATTCACCTTAGCCTCAGCCATTAATTTTTTTGGTATGAAATCATCGGCATGGTTTAGTAATTTTTGTGCCATAACAGGTTTATTGATTCCCATGACCGCGATTATTGGATTTGGTGTGATATGGTTAATCAGTGGAAACACTAGTCAAATTTCCTGGCAGTGGCATTCCATGATTCCAAGCTTAAATCGTCCCGACTTATGGGTTTCACTGACAGGTGTAATGATGTCATTATGTGGAATTGAAATTGCAACGGTTCATGCAAAAGATGTGTCGCATCCGCAAAAATCTTATCCTAAGGTTTTATTTTATTCGGTCTTAATCATTTGCTCGACCATGATTCTAGGGTCCCTAGCGATAGCTATAGTTATTCCAACGAAGGATATCAATTTGGTTGCAGGAATTATGCAAGCTTTTCAATTGATGTTGTCGCATTATCATTTGGAATATATGATGCCCATTGTTGCACTAATGATAGTCATGGGAGGGATGGGCAGTGTAAGCAATTGGATTATTGCACCCACTATGGGTTTAATGGTTGCAGCAAGTGATGGTTGTCTACCCTCAATATTACATAAAACCAACCGTCATGGCGCTCCTATCTATCTATTGGCTCTACAAGTGATTTTTGTTTGGATTTTAGCAACGTTATTTATGTTTATGCCCTCAGTGAGCAGTTCTTACTGGTTACTGACAGCATTGGCAGCTCAATTATATATGCTCATGTATGCTTTAATGTTTATGGCTATCATTCGGTTAAGAAAAAAACAATTAACCCAACATGCCAATTTTAAAATTCCGGGCGGTATGGTTGGATTCATTAGTGTTATCATGGCTGGAATGATAGGTGTTGTGATGACATTTGGCGTGAGCTTTTTGCCTCCTGACATGCTTGATGTGGGGCGTCTTAGTGCATATCACTGGATTCAAGTTTTGGGTTTATTATTGATGATGATACCTCCTTTTATTTTAAAAATTCAGCATGAAAAATGATATCACAACTTTTGAACACTGGTGCCATAGGATTCGCCAACGACTCCCTGAGATTTTGGTAAAGTTATCCGCATGGCCAAAAGGCCATCGAAATTGGATACCTAAAGGCCTTTTTTTTGAGGGCGCTGATTGGTCCCCTCAAAAAGCAATTCAAGAAATTGAAAGCCACCTGAAGCGTTTAGAATCTTTAGCGCTCACTCCACAACAGTCTTATTTTTTAAGTCAAAAAATATTACGACAAATTGAAGTTCTCGTATTGTTATCAAAACAATTTTCTTCTCATGATGGGCCAATAATAGCTTTTAAAGCGCTCACGCGTGAAAAGCATAAAACCGAGTTAGAGCAACATCAAAATCTTCTATTGCAGCAAAAACAAGCTTTAGAAAAAAGATTATTAAAACTTCCTAATCATGAAATGTTAAAGAAAGATTTACAATTATTACAAAAAAAACTATCTGAGATTCAAGAAAGGCTCACAAAGGTTTAAGAAAATTTGATTATTTGTTAGAATGATTGATATTTTTTTGTAGAAAGATGTTCTTATGAGTATTCAACGTTTTCAGAATAAAAAAAAATTGCAACAAAAAATTTCAATGGTCACTTGTTATGACTACCCATCGGCAAAATTAGTTGCTCAATCTGATATTGATTGTGTATTGGTCGGTGACTCCGTAGCCATGACGGTCCATGGTTATCAGAGTACAGTAATGGCTACCATTGAGATGATGGTTTTTCATACCCAAGCAGTTGCGCGTGGTCTGGGCCAACAATTTTTAGTTGCTGATATGCCATTTCTAGCACATCGAGGTTCACGCCAACGCACCAATGATAATGCTTTACGTTTATTACAAGCGGGTGCGCATGCTGTCAAAATTGAGGGCGCTGATCCATTCACTTGTCAAGAAATTGAGGTTTTGGTTCAAGCGGGCGTTCCTGTCATGGGGCATATTGGACTTCAACCACAATCTATTCTTACCTTGGGAGGTTATAAAGTCCAAGGTCGCAGTGATGAGCAAGCCCAAAAATTAATTGAGGAAGCGCTTCGTTTACAATCTGCAGGTTGTTTTGCGATTGTGATTGAATGTGTGCCAGCTCCTTTATCACAACGAATCACACAAGAATTAAACATAACAACCATTGGCATAGGAGCGGGTAACGGCACAGATGGACAAGTATTGGTTTGGCACGATATGTTAGGCTTGCAACAAGAATTTTTGCCGAAGTTTGTGAAGCAATATCAAACCTTAGGCGTGGAAATTGTCAATACACTAAACCATTATCATCAAGAGGTTTCCAACCAGTCCTTTCCAAGTGTTGAGCATGTATATGAATAAAAAAATACACATCATTAATTCTATACGTGAATGGAAAACACTTCATGCACAAGCTTTGGCCAATATGTCAATAGGCTTTGTGCCGACCATGGGAAATTTACATCAAGGCCACTTGTCACTATGTCATGCCAGTCTTCAGCATCATGACGTTACAGTGGCCAGTATTTTTATCAATCCCACGCAATTTAATGATTTAAATGATCTGGTAAATTATCCAAGAACATTAGATGCTGATTTAGCTTTACTGGAATCCATCGGCGTAGATTATTGTTTGGTTTTATCTGAAGATGAGATGTATCAAGATAAATTTCAATATCGTGTTTCAGAACATCATTTTTCTGAAATGATGGAAGGTGCTTGTCGGCCAGGTCATTTTTCTGGTGTTTTGACAATCGTTTTAAAGTTACTGCTAGGTGTGTCGCCAAACCGTGTATACATGGGTGAAAAGGATTATCAACAATATTTATTAATTGATGGCATGGTCAAAGCATTTTTTCTGGATTGTGAAATTGTACCTTGTTCGACCGTACGAGAAGTTAGTGGTCTGCCGTTTAGTTCAAGGAACAGTCGACTATCGATTGAAGAAAAGCGGTTAGCAGAAAAATTTGCCAATTGTTTTTTGCAACCAAAGTTATCCCTTGGTGAAATTCAGCAACAAATTGAAGCATTGGGCATCGTCATTGATTACCTCGTCGAAGATAAAGGACGTCGATGGATAGCCGTTCGTATTGGTGCAATACGTATTTTAGATAATTATTCGATTTAAGGATATAAGGATACTCAAGATGCTTTTTCCAAAGGAGCCCGGGATGCATGCCATGTTGTTACAAGGTCCAGACGGAACGATTCAGGTTAGTCTTTCGATTCCAGATGAAGTTCAATGGGATAAAGTTGCCTTGGTTGGGCACCCTCATCCATTGCATGATGGAACCATGGACAATAAAGTGGTTACCACAACGGGACGCGCCATTTTAGCCTTAAATATTCCAGTGATAAGATTTAATTTTAGGGGCGTGGGCCAATCAACAGGTCAATTTGCACATGGACTGGGTGAATCACAAGACATGTTATGGATATTACAACAATGGCGACATCAATTTCCTCAGTCTAAAATATACTTATCAGGATTTTCATTTGGTTCTTATGTGGCTTTTCAGGTCGCACAACAAATTGATGTTGAATGCTTAATATTGATAGCACCACCTGTAGCGCGATTTAATTTTGATTTAGCGAAGATGAAAAGATTTCCTGATGTTGTTTTCCAGGGAGATATGGATGAGGTGGTTGCAGCAGACGTTGTTGAGAAATTTACTAAAAAATTTGTGCCGACCATTCCGATGGAATGGTTTGCTGAGACAGGGCATTTTTTTCATGGAAAATTGGTACAGTTAAAAGATGCTGTGCAAAAATGGATCTTATTATGTTCAAAATAAAATCACCGCTGTATTTAACCGAAAAATATAAGACAGCCATATTAGATGAGCGTATTCGAGAAAATCCCCAACAACAACATATTCTTTCGGTATTAGAAGAATGTTGGTTGGATGAAAAACTTTTTCGTTTTCCCTGGCAAAAGCAACAACTGAAAAATAATCATGTCTATATTTATGGAAGCGTAGGTTCAGGTAAAACCTATGTCATGGATATGTTTTATAAAAGCATTCCTGAAGAGGGAAAATTAAGAATTCACTTTCACTCTTTTTTAGAAAAAATCGCACAAGACCTTAAAAAATTGCAAGGTACTCCAAATCCCATGAAACGAATTGTGAGGGATTTGGCAAAATCATATCAAGTTATTTGTTTAGATGAAATGATGGTGCAAGATGTTGTGCAGGCCATGATACTTGTGGAATTAATTCCTGCGCTCATGAAAGAGCAAGTGATGTTGGTGATGACATCCAATATTGAGCCATCTCAATTGTACTTAAATGGTTTGCAGCGAGTACGATTTATGTCAGTGATTGAGGTCATTGAGCAACATTTCCATGTATTACCATTATCATCACATTTAGACTACCGTAGCCAACATTTACCCCGTCCAGAAAAGACCTATTTTTATCCCTCGACACCATCACATGAAGCCCGATTTAAAACCTTATTTACACAGTTTTCCAGTCATTTACATGAGCCTGTGCAATGGAATTTATTGATAAATATTCAGAATCGAGAAGTTCCTGTGGTGGCGGTTTCTGATAACATCATTTGGTTTGACTTTAAAAATATCAGTGAAATTCCGAGGTGTCAGCGAGATTATTTAGAGTTAAGTCAACGATTTAAAACCATCTTTGTCCATGATGTGACCCAATTTAAAGAAAGCGATACCTCATCTTTGATATTATGGATGTACTTTATTGATGTGTGTTACGATGCGCACATCAAATTAATGATATTATCCCAAGTTGATATTGATGATTTATACCCAAATGGTCCGATGAAGGATGTTTTTCAACGAACTTTAAGTCGAATGAAAGAAATGCAGTCGGATTGGTATTGGCAATCTTAATAAATGAGAATGATTATCAATTAAAAACATGTTAGAATAAGTTTATTTTTTAATTGAAGGGGTTTCTTGAATGCGAATGATGTTGGTCGGAAATCCACTTTCTGGAAAAACGAAGCTTTTGCAAGCACTTAAAGCATTCCAATATGAGATTGACGAGTTGCCGGGCGTTTATAGCCTTTCTGTCGGCGGTGACTCGGACACCGTTATACATCAAGTTGTTCAACCACTTTTACATCAACCCCCGGATTTACTCATTAATGTTGTCGACGCAACACAATTGGAACGCCAGTTTTTTTTAACCACACAACTTATCGAAATGGATATCCCCATGATAGTGGTATTAACCCATATGGATAAATTAAAGGGAAAAGTAAATACACGACTTTTAGAAAAAACATGGGGTATTCCGGTTGTAGCGTTGGTATCTGATTTAGCACCATTGTTATCGATTATTGCCCAAGACCCCCAACAACATATTGCTAAACCGATGCCCATAAAAGAACTTTCCGCATATAAAGGACCGTTGAGTTTTATGGTTAGGCGATATATTGAAGGAAATCTATCCTATCGAGAAGCATTACCTGCAAAAGTAGATAAAATTCTAAACGCCGAAGCGTTGACTTTAAAACTGTTGGATTTACGTTATCAATGGGTACATGACTTGAGTTCACAAGTCTTGAATATTGAACATACTTTAATTGAAAAACTAACCAGTCGTTTGGATGATATTTTATTGCATCGGTTTTTGGGTTGGCCGATATTTTTATTGGTCCTATGGCTTTTTTTTAGCGTGGCCATCAATTTAGGTGGAAAAATACAGCAACAACTAACCGGTTTAAGCGAATATTTTTTTGAACACTGGTTAAATGATATCTTATCGCAGATAAACATATGGACAGGATTAAAATGGATCTTGGTTCATGGTTTGGGGCAGGGCGTAACAACTATGCTCAGCTTTTTACCAGTCATGACATTTATGAATTTATTTTTATCGGTGATGGAATCGACAGGATATATGGCAAGGGTCGCTTTTCTATTCGAGCGAATTATGCGAAGTATCGGCTTGCCTGGTAAAGCATTTTTACCATTATTCATTGGATTTGGTTGTAATGTTCCTGCAATTATGTCTTCTCGAATGGTAGATGGCGGTCGAGAGCGGTTACTTACAGTTTTGTTAAGCCCTTTTATGTCCTGTAGCGCTAGGTTAACCATTTATGCGGTATTTGCCAGTTTGTTTTTCCCTGAATATGGTGGTTGGATTGTATTATCGCTTTATTTATTGGGTGTCGTGATGGCTATTTTCACAGGTTGGATCTTAAGAAGTTTTTGGCTTCAGGGAAAAGCGATGCCATTGATGATGGAGCTGCCGTTATTTCAATGGCCTAATGCCCATAAATTGTTTCGAGATATTGTGATTCGATTAAAATTATTTATTATTCGCTCGGGAAAGCTTGTGGTGCCTTTTTGTATGTTGTTAGGGACTATACAAGGCGGTATACAATATCAAAATTCCCATCACTATCAATGGATTCAAAATCTTTGGGGTGCATGGGTTCATGTCATTCAGCCTCTTTTAGCACCAATCGGAATATCGGTTGAAAATTGGCCTGCGGCAGTAAGTTTGTTAACGGGCACTATGGCGAAAGAAGTGGTCGTCGCAACTTTAAATACCTTATATGTCCAAATGCCGGTTGCTGGTGATCACGTACATCTTACGCATGCTATTTCATCTCATTGGTATATGTTTAGGCAATTGGCGGTTATTCCTGAAACTGTTTCTAAAATTTGGGATGCGCATTCGTCCAGAGCTTTGATGTGGGCATTTGGGGGGCCTGTTGCTGCCTATAGTTATCTTTTATTTGTTTTGCTCTATGTTCCATGTATATCTACACTAGCAATAATTCGGCAGGAAGTAGGAGCATTTTGGCAAAAATTTGCCTTTGTTTGGTCCTTTGTATTGGCTTATTCTGTCGCTAGTCTTTTTTATCAAATTGCGACTAGCTTTCTGCATCCTCTTCAAACATTGTTATGGTGTTTGGGATTATTAGGATTGTGGACAGGTATTATTATGTTATTTCATCACTGGAAACCCTCACATGTTCATCGCGATTAGAGAGTATATCCAAAAGCAAAAATTGGTGACCCAAATCCAACTTGAGCGACATTTTCAATTATCAACAATCGTTATTGGACCTATTCTTGATATTTTAAAAGCACGTCATGATATACAAGAAATTACAGAGGAACGATGTTCCTCTGATTGCGGAGATTGTGAAAATCCACGCTATTTTGAGTGGATTGGACCTGAATTATAATCGTGGACGTTTGAATATTGATGATGATTCGTTGAGATGATCTAACAAATGGCGAAATTCGATGGCTTCTTCAGTATCATCTAAAAGCTCATATTCAAAATGCGTAAGTACATTGGGAATTTCAAGATGGTGAGACAGTAAAAAATTACCAATCATAATTTTCTCATGGGTAGTCAAGATATTATTCAACAGATAAATGAGTCTATCTCCAATCATTATCGCTTCATGCGGAGCTATAGCGATCAATTTCTCTGCAGATTCTATCGCAATCAGCGTTTGAGATTGATGAATACCAACCTTTATAAAAAGTTGTTGAAGTAAGAGTTCTTTGAATTGAGGGTGCTCTGGAACAAGACAAGCTGAAAGATAGTAGATATGTCCAAGCTGAATTAGAAATCGAATATCAATATGATGATAATTATTTAAAATAAACAATGCAATTTGTTCATTGATAGCATGATGGTTATAGAGTGCATGAATTTTCAATGGATTCATTTGGGTATGGAGTAATATAAAAATGCTAACTTCAACTAATTCCAAGCGAATATCATTAGTTCGTGGATCATGATTTGGTGCTCGCTCATATAAATAAGGAATAAGAAATAACTTAAACTCAAAATCGATAAGTGGATTTTTTAAAAGTGGTAAATAACATTTAATGGTTGCAATGGGATCTTCCAGTTGAAAACGACTATCGGCTAAGAAATGCTCCAATAAGTAATATCTTTTGAAATGATGATCGATTTGAGAAAAAGTATTTAAATCAATATGTAACATTTCAGCAAATGCAATCATTGTATTGAGTAGCATATGTTGCTGCATTTGTAGAAATGGAAATAAATGAGGAATAAATTGAATAGCTCGCTTTAAGAGCTTTTCATTTATGCCTTCAATTTTTATCAGACACTCAATCGCGTGGATTTGATTTTCCCATGAAATTTTTGTGTTGTAATATTGATTATGGGATGTAAGTAATGAACCTTGCGGGTTGACAAAATCAGATGAAAAGACTATTTTCTGAAAATCCTCAGCATATAGCTTGCCATACGAAATTGCTAATAGAGGAGAAGTATTTAACATGCAACGCATGATATGTATATTTTCGAATGGTGTTGAATCAACGGCTGAAATCATTCTAGATGCTCTAAAGAGAAAATCTTCTCTTTTGTCGGGAAACCAATGTTGATAAATTAATCCGGTCTCTATAAGATCACCGCATGATCTTAGTCTATCTTCTGTAAGACCATGCATGATTATTGCCAGTTGCTTTATTATTTTTTGGTGTTCTTCAGATACGGATGGGATTAATTCATGACCTAATTCTAGCAATTCAATATATGGCGTCTGATACTGAGTTTTTTCAGTTGCCCAGGTAAATTCTAGGAAGACAGTTAATCGATAAAATGTGTTTAAATTTAAAAGATTATCTGCTTTAAAAGATTTTTGAGCTATGTAATTTTGCACTTGCTCTTTGTTGGGCCAATCTAAGGAAAATGAACAATCTGGGTTATCTATTAGAAGATTTAACTCTTGGTAATTCATGATACTTAGAATATGGCTACAATGTTTAAATAAAGGGTTGATTTCATTGGGATTGAAAGAGAGTTGCATTTGATTAATCGCATTCACCCAAACAGGGTTGGGGATGTGTTGATTAAGCACATCAATAATGAGAGTTTCTTTTTGAGATTTTGTTAAACCATTCTTAGGGTTTAATATTGAATCAATCAAAGTTCGACTCATAGAAAATGAATAATGGTTTAATAGTTTTAGAAAGACTTGTTGTTTGATTTCAAAATCTTCTTGAGATTGTAGAAAGGTAGAAAGTAAATTTAAGCGTTGGGAATAAGACCCAGCTTCTAATAATAAATTTTGAAATAAATAAAGTTTATCCTCTAAAGCAATGACCGGATGTGATTCCCAAATTTGCCAAGTAATATTCGAATGTTCGTCATTAAAAAAACGTGCAAGTTCTTTGCATAGTTTAGGAAATTGCTTGAGTTTGATACGTGGATTAAAAAAAACGGTCGAGATAAAATTTTCAGATTCAATATCTATTCGATGAAGTACATGAGAAATATATTCTATGAGTCGATTTTTTTCTTCTATGGGATGTTTGGATTGAAGAAAAACACAGAATTCCTTTGGATTTAGTATGGCAGCTCTAGCAATATGAATGTAATGTTTTTGAGATATGTTTTTTAAAGGTAAGAATGCTATGTGTTGTGAATTGTTAAAATAATATGCCATATTGAAATCAGGTCTTAAATATATCGTGCACTCATGGATAATTTTTTTAAGGAGTAAGATATTTTCCTGATTCGGATGTTTTCCCAAGGCAATAAGAAGATTTAAAATTTCCTGAGGATGAAGGTGCTTGAAAGTTTCAATATAATGGATCTCTTGAAGATTGAGTAGAGCACTTTCATATGGATTATTATTGTTCATCATGAGACTATATAGGACAAATGCCATATTATATACTTAATGTGAAAGAAATAAAACAATTTTAGTTCCGATGTTTTCTTGAGAATTTTCTCAATCACTTCTATAGTCTAAGTAGTGCAAACATGGATAAAATCATGATATTCAAAGTCATAGGACAAATCTTTTTGACAATGGTATTTTTTCTTTCATCCACATTATATGCCGATGAATCTTTCCATTTCGACAAAAATCGTGTGCCCTATCAATTCAGACAAGCTAGTCAGGAATTGGTTGATATTCATAAACAGTTGAAAACACATAATACTAGCTTTATCGGTTTACAAAGTATGATTGCTGATTTAAATCGTATTTCTAAAATTGGTCATGATTGTCAAATAGAATTTAAAAATGGATTACAACAAATTGATAATATTTCAAAACAAATTCAACAGATTGTAGACAAAACTGGATTTGAGGAGACCTATAAAAGTTTTGAATATGACAAGAAAGTTAAATACGGCACATTAATTTATTGTCAATTGATATCTTATTATAGTAATAAATATATTTTTGAAGCAAAGCAACAGTTATTTCAAAAGCCTAAAAATCGAGTTCATCAAGTAAGCTTAAGCGTTCTTTTAAATACACCCAATTTGATGAATTATCCTTTGAAGCTAAAAAATTTATATTATCAATTTGGAATTGATTATTTTAACTCAAAAGATGGTATTTCAATGCTGATTATTTTTACTATAAGCAGTATTTTGGGATTGCTCATAGGGTTTAAATTGCGCCGATTCCAACACATGAAGTATCGATTTTTATCATATCTTGCCATAGATAAAATAACTTATATATTACCAATAATCCTTCCTCTATTTTCTGAAACGATTTATGTTTTTCAAAAAACCGCGGGTTTACTTAATCCACCCTTTATCACTTCGATATTATTAATCTTATGTATTTACTTAACCATGTTTTATGGGATTATCATTTATGCTAAAGGTATGGAAAATGAAAATAATCGAGAATGGGGTAAAAAGATTGCATATCAAACAATCGTTCTTTTTTCGATAAATATGACTCATATACTATTTACAATAATGTTTACTTTTCTTTTTGAAAATAACCCTCTTGTAGACTTGTTATTCAAAATGTTTTTTATTTTTTGGTCGACTATAGTTATTTATCATTGTTATTTGTTAATGATGACGTGCACTGAATATCAATATTATTCCATCCGAATACGAGGCTTGATTTCGAGGTTGCGTGATTTAGTTCCTTATATGTGTATACTTTTACAAGTTGTGCGCATATATGCATTAGTCATTGGGCATGATGTTTTAGCCGTCAATTTATCTGCAAAAATTTTTCTTTTACTATTTTGCTTTTTTTTAGCGAGTATATTTACTCATGTTTTTAAAAAATTTTTTTTAAATCTAGAGCAGGGAGATGGTCGATTTGTTAAATATCTTCGACATGTTTTAAATCTAGGGGGAGCAAATTTACAACAAAAAGAATTCGCCTATTTTAAAATATCATTGATGATTTATTTTATGGTGTTGGGTATTGAGTTGTTTATCAAGGTCATGGATGTCCCCTCTTCATATTTGATTCAATTTGATCACTATATCTATGATGGTTTTAATATTTTAAATTTTAAATTGATTCCCATTAGGTTGTTAAATGCAATAACTTTATTCTTTCTGTTCATATTAGGTGCGAAGTGGACATCAAAATACATGTCAAGAACAACATTTGCCAAATATGATTCGGATAGACGTAGCACATTGTCATTGATTGTCAAATATATCGGATACTTATTTGCCGTTGTGTTTGCAGTTGGGGTATTGGGCATCAGCTTGGAGAATCTGAGCATGATTATTGGATATTTTTCCTTGGGCATTGGTATTGGAATGCAATCGATAGTTTTTGATTTGATTTCAGGATTAATTATACTGGCCCATAAACCAATACGAATCAATGATTATGTCACATTATCGATGGAATCTAATTCGATAACAGGACATGTCCAAAAAATATTATTATTATCAACACAAATTATTACAGATGATCAGTCGGTTATGCATGTGCGAAATGCCAATTTATTAAAAGGAAATTTGGAAAATCATACCTTATTTAACCAAATCACCAAATGCTTCATTCCGTTTGCCTTGTCTGAAGTCACCGATTTTGAAAAGGCCAAGGCCATTATTTTAAATGTGGTTAAGAAAAAAGATGAAATTGTACAATCCGGAACAAACGGTCCACTGGTTCTGCTCGATTCGACCAATGCAAAGGATTATGAATCATCTGTTGTGATTAATTTATTATTCTACATGAAAGATATAGAACTTAAGCAATATGTTATTGATAACATTATGAAAAATATTCGACAGGAATTTGAAAAGAAGGGCGTGGAGTAGCCCCCTAAAAAACG
>DDPL01000044.1:0-463 GCA_002342175.1 Legionellales bacterium UBA2469
CAAATCAATTAAACCACTTCACTTTTTGAGTGGAACACTGCCCACAAGCAATTTGGCTCGACAAAAGTTGCAGCAGAGATGATGAAGCAATTTTTAAACGATGATTTGGCATATGCCAAAGCACATTCAATGATAATATTTGAGACAAATAACCTAGATGACTTAAGAGCGCTAGTGCATCGTATACATGGTGCAACGGTCTATTGCGACGGAACGATTGAATCGAATAACCCGTCATTTGGATTCAGCCATCCACGAGAGAAACGAGATGGCTATCAAAAATCTCTTTCCCATTTGGTATTATATTTTACACATGACAATGATTGAAATCGAAAAGGAGATGCTCCAACACTATGAATGGGAAAAAGTGTAAAAAAAAATACAAATTTAAACGAAAATGACTTGCAAATCAGAGAGGTAAATAATATACTCTCTTTCACTGACGCGGGGTGGAGCAGCCTGG
>DDPL01000044.1:468-11711 GCA_002342175.1 Legionellales bacterium UBA2469
AGGTTCAAATCCTGCCCCCGCAACCAAATTTAAGACCCCTTTTTGGGGTTTTTTATTATGCAAAAAATGGTTAATCACTTATGATATCAAATTTACAAGAGAAAATTGAAGCATTGGTTCTTCCTATTTTAAAACGGATGGGTTATAAATTATGGGGATGTCAGTGTCAATTGCATCAAAAACAACGATTGATAAGAATTTTTATTGACAAGCCAGAAGGTATTTTATTAACCGATTGCGAGCAAGTCAGTCATGCTGTCAGTGCTGTATTAGATGTTGAAGATGTGATAGCAGATCAATATCGATTAGAGATATCCTCACCTGGATTGCCAAAACCATTGTTTTATTCATGGCAATATCAAGAAAATGTTGGGCATCAAGCAAAAATTAAATTATTTCGTTTGATGGATGGGCACCGTTGGCTTTCTGGGAAAATTATCGCAACAAACGACAAGGAATTAACCTTGGAGCAGAATGATAATGTTTATACAGTGAGCTGGGCAAATATCACCAAAGCTTTTTTAGACAGTTAATGCGAAGGTTTTATCTATCTTCGCTATATTGGTTTCTAAATTCATTAACTGAGCAGATACAAAGATTGATTCTGGAGTGGAGTCGAAAATGAGCAAAGAATTACTATTGGTTGCAGAAGCACTATCAAATGAAAAAGGCGTTGATAAATCGGTTGTTTTCGAGGCCATTCAAACAGCAATAGAAACAGCAACAAGAAAATTATGTGGCCAGGAATGGGGTATTCGTGTGAAATTGGATACGAAATCTGGGGAGTACACCACACACCGTTTCTGGGATGTCTGCCAAGAAGCTGAAATTGAATTCCCGGATAGACAGCTAACTGTCGAACAAGCACAAGAAATTTCAGCTCAAGCGAAGGTAGGTGATCATATTGAAATTGTGATTGAGTCCATTGCCTTCGGACGCATTGCCGCACAAACAGCGCGTCAAGTTATCATGCAAAAGGTTCGAGAAGCAGAGCGCAATTTAATTATTGATCAATATCGTTCGAAGTTAGGACATTTGGTTCACGGAACCGTAAAGAAAGTCACTCGTGATAATATTATTATTGACCTGGGTGGAAAAGCCGAAGCATTGATGCCAACATCTGAAATGCTTCCACAGGAAATGTTCCGCTTAAATGATAGAGTTCGTGCATTATTATATGAAATTTCGGATACACCACGTGGGCCGCAATTATTATTAAGTCGATCTAGAACTGAAATGTTAACAGAATTGTTTACAATTGAAGTACCTGAAATCGGCGAAAATATTATCCAAATTAAAGCTGCAGCTCGTGAACCTGGTGTAAGGGCAAAAATCGCGGTTAAAACCAACGACGGACGTATTGATCCTATTGGGGCATGCGTCGGTATGCGTGGCTCGAGAGTGCAAGCAGTATCTTCTGAATTGGGTGGTGAGCGTGTAGATATTATTCTTTGGGATGACAATCCTGCGCAATTGGTGATTAATGCCATGTCTCCTGCTGAAATTAGCTCAATTTTAGTCGATGAAGATTCCAGAACCATGGATTTGGCAGTACAGCAAGAACAATTATCTCAAGCCATCGGTCGTAATGGACAAAACGTAAGATTAGCCAGTCAATTAACGGGTTGGATTCTAAATGTGATGACTGTTGCAGATTTAGAAGGTAAAACACAAGTTGAAACAGAGCGTGCAGTTCAATCGTTTGTAAAATTATTAGATATCGACGAAGAGATTGCTCAGGTGTTAGTCTCGAGTGGCTTTTCAACCATTGAAGAGATTGCATATGTTCCCAAAGATGAATTAATAGCAATTGAAGGATTTGATGAAGAAATCGTTGATGAGCTAAGAAACCGTGCAAATACAAGTTTATTGACAGTAGCATTATCTTTAGAAGGTGATGATGCATCACAAAGCCTTATGCAATTAGAAGGAATGACCGTTGCTGTTGCAGAAGCTTTGCAGCATTTAGGCATCAATAATTTAGAATTGCTCGCAGATTTAGGAACCGATGAATTAACCCAGGTTCCAGGCGTATCAGAAGAACAGGCCGCGAATTGGATTATGAAAGCTCGTGAGCCGTGGTTTAAAGATAAAGAATAATTTAAAAAAGATCTGGTATTAAATGGATCGAGAGAGGAAATAAATATGGCAGATGTAACGGTAAAGCAATTGGCTGCCGCAGTAGGTGTGCCCGTAGAACGTCTTTTGACGCAAATCAAAGAAGCAGGGTTGCCGATTTCTGATGAAACGCATGTTATCAATCAAGAGCAAAAAAAGGTATTACTCAACTATCTAAAGACGTCTCATGCGACAGGACAAAACAAGAATCCTGAGCGCATTACACTTAAACGTAAAAGCCTCTCTCAGGTTACAAGTCCAGATAGTCTAGGTCAAAAAACCGTTAATATAGAGGTTCGAAAAAAACGTGTTTTTGTAAAAAAAGCAACTGAAAATGAATCTGAAAAGAATATAGAGCCAGAAATTGAAGAAATTGCTGTGGCTTTAGAACCCCAAGTACAAGAAACACCACAAGATATAACAGCCGTAGAAATCACAAGTGAATCCACACCTTCAGAGCGCTCTGAAAACCATGAAATGAATGCCGTTGTTGATTCTGCAGTTGTAAAAGATGAAGCGGCGAGCTTTGAAAAGAAAGAGGCTGTAAAACCAAAAACTGATGCGGTCCATAAGCCAGTTAAGAAGAAATCCCATGGTGAAGAGGAAAATGAGGATCAAAATGCCTTTCGTCATCAAAAAAATAGTAAAAAGAAAGTTTCACATCATGTGATTATAGATGATGCTTCTGAGCAAGAGGGTTTTGGCCATGCGCGACGATTTAAACCTAAAAAGCGTAAAAATGTTGAAAAATCTGATAAATATCGTGAAGCTGAAGAGTCCTTAAAGCATGGTTTTGCGATGCCAACGACACCATTGGTTCATGAAGTTATTATTCCTGAAACGATTACTGTTGCCGACCTCGCGAAGAAAATGTCCGTCAAAGCAGCAGATCTAATTAAATCCTTAATGACTATGGGTGTTATGGCGACCATTAACCAAGTTCTTGATCAGGAAACCGCTGTTTTAGCAGTTGAAGAGTTGGGACATGTTGCGAAACCTTTAATGGAAAATGCTATTGAGGAAGATTTAGATGCCGCATTGAAACATGAACATGAATTAAAGCCTCGTGCGCCTGTTGTCACCATTATGGGCCACGTCGATCATGGAAAAACATCATTACTAGACTTTATTCGCACCACACGAGTGGCTGCTGGTGAAGCAGGTGGAATTACTCAGCACATTGGTGCGTATCATGTGACAACGCCTCGTGGCGAAATTACCTTTTTAGACACTCCAGGCCATGCTGCCTTTACCGCAATGCGTGCTCGTGGTGCGCAAGCGACAGATTTGGTTATTTTAATTGTAGCTGCTGATGATGGTGTAAAACCACAAACGATTGAAGCGGTTCAGCATGCTAAAGCTGCAAAGGTACCGATGATTGTGGCGATTAATAAAATGGATAAGTCAGGTGTTGATCCTGAACGAGTCATGAATGAATTGGCAAACTATGAAGTTATCCCGGAAGCTTGGGGTGGTGATACAATGTTTGTGCCTATATCTGCTAAAACCGGATTAGGTGTTGATGAATTACTGGATTCTGTTGTTTTACAGTCTGAACTTTTAGAGTTAAAAGCCTCTCATGAAGGCAATGCGAAAGGTGTTGTCATTGAGTCTCGCCTTGATAAAGGACGTGGTCCTGTTGCTACAATTCTTGTGCAACGTGGAACGCTGCATCGCGGAGATATATTGCTTGCTGGGTTCCAATATGGTCGTGTGCGTGCATTAATTGATGATCAAGGTAAAATGATCGAATCTGCAGGTCCATCCATTCCTGTTGAGGTACTCGGTTTATCTGCTGTCCCTCATGCGGGCGATGAAGCAATTGTCGTTTTAGATGAGAAAAAAGCCCGTGAAGTAGCGCTATTCCGACAAGGCAAATATCGAGATGTGCAAATGGCCAAGCGTTCTAAAGGTTCATTAGAAGGCTTATTTGAAAATTTAAATGCCAATCAGAATCAGGTTTTAAATATTGTTTTGAAAGCAGATGTTCAAGGTTCTGTAGAAGCAATTTCTGATGCGTTACGCAAACTCGCAACTGACGAAGTCAGTGTTGCCATTATTGCAAATGGTGTTGGTGGAATTACTGAATCGGATATTCATTTAGCAATTGCTTCAAATGCTTTGGTTATCGGATTTAATGTTCGTGCAGATGCCGCAGCACGTCGCCTTGCAGAATCTGAAAATGTGGTTCTGAATTATTACAGTGTCATCTACGATATTGTTGATAATATTAAAAATGCGATGTCAGGATTGTTGCAACCTTCATTCCGCGAACAAATCGTTGGAACATCTGAAGTGCGAGAGGTGTTCCGTTCACCTAAATTAGGCGCAATCGCTGGATGTATGGTTATTGAAGGTGTTGTTAAACGTAATCTACCTATTCGTGTACTACGCCAAAACGTCGTCATTTATGAAGGCACCTTAGAGTCATTAAGACGATTTAAAGAAGACGTCAATGAGGTTCGACAAGGTTTTGAATGCGGCATTGGCGTAAAAAATTATAACGATGTGAAGCCTGGCGATTTAATTGAAGCTTACGAAAAAGTTGAAGAAAGAAGAGAGTTATGAAAACCCCGAGTAAACGAACACAACGTGTTGCCGAGTTGATTCAAAGACGGGTCGCACAATTAATTCAACAAGAATTGAAGGACCCAAGATTAACATCTTGGGTTACTATTTCTGCAGTAGATGTCAGTTCAGATTTTTCATATGCAAAAATTTACTTTACTGCATATCAGTCTGACCCAAAACAAGTATTGACCATTTTGAATTCAGCTGCAAGTTTTTTACGTGCGCAGCTTGCTAAAACGTTAACAACCAGAACAGTTCCTCAATTGCAATTTGTCCATGATGATTCTTTGGAATACGGACGTCGATTGCAGAAGATTATTGATAATGCAAATCCTAATGAAGTTGATTCTGACACTGATTCTGATATAACACCCTAATATTTATGAACGGATTATTTTTATTAAATAAATCATTGGGGTTGTCATCAAATCGCGCAATGCAACAAATTAAGCGTTTGTTTAAAGCAACAAAAGCTGGCCATACCGGAAGTTTAGATCCGCTTGCTTCTGGCATGTTGCCGATTTGTTTGGGCGAAGCAACTAAATTTGCACAATATTTATTGGATGCAGATAAATCTTATGAAGTCACTGGGTTGTTGGGTGTGCAGACGACCACAGGTGATGTTGAAGGGGATGTTTTATCCCAAAAAGAAGTTCCTGAAATCACCCGTGAAACATTAGAATCAATTATTGCAACTTTTCAGGGAAAGATACATCAAATGCCGCCCATGTTTTCGGCATTAAAACATCAGGGGCAGCCTTTGTATAGATATGCGCTCCAAGGCATTGATATTCAACGCGAATCAAGGGAAGTCGAAATTTCTCAAATACAGTTGCTGGATATGGAAGGACCTTCATTTACGATTCGTGTGTCCTGTTCAAAGGGAACTTATATGCGAACCTTGGTTGAAGACATCGGTAATCGCATTGGTTGTGGGGCACATGTCACAAAGTTACATCGACTGTCGACGGCCGGCTTTGATGCGTCCGAAATGATTTCACTAGAAGAACTTGAAAAACTGCTCCCTGAAGAACAACAAAAATGGATTTTACCCATGGATGTCATGGTGTCTCAATTCCCGGTAATGACGCTGAATGAAGAAGAAACTGTACGCATTGCGCAAGGCCAAATTTTAAAATTAACTCAACACTATCCTGAAAATACCTATCGTTTATATACAGAAGCTCATGAGTTCTTTGGATTGGCTGATTGTACATCTGAACAAAAACTGATAGCCAATCGGATATGCCAATTTTTCGCCCAAAAAGCCATCGATAAACAAATTTAAACTATAATTAAATTACAATTTGTCTATTTGGCTCTCATTGTGAGTAAATTAACCTTCCAAAAGAATTTATTTTCTTTTTATTCGAAAGCAATACAGTGTTACCAAGATNNTTATAAATAACCCTCATTCAATTGGTGCAGATGAATTGATGGATATTTTGTTTTCCTATGGAATTCGAATGTTTTTTGATGTCGATTTTATTAAAACATCAAGAAAGTACTTTCATGACGATTTTGAACCGCATATTCTTATCGAGACAATTAATCCGCAGTCAGAGATGCAATTGCATGATTATCAGATGGGAATTCTTTATTATGATGAAGTAAATGAGAAATACATTTGGGTCGGTAGCACTGGATTATTGGTTGAAAGAACCTTTGAGGATAAAGCTGAAGCTTTATACACCTTCACCCAAGAATTAAAATATCAAATATTGTCTGTGCAATTGGTAATTGACAGAGTCGATAAACATCGACTTTTGATAATGAATTTCCACGATGATCGGTATGGTGATACATATGCACTTTTACATTACTTAAATTACACCATTTTGGAAGATATTTGGGATAGTGAAAAAAATAAAAAATGTTCGATGGGACTAGCTAAGCGTTTCATGAAATCGAAATTAGCAAATTTAAATTTACATGTTTCTAAATGGAATCAAGCTTGGTTGATTGACTACTATAAAATGTATACACATCTTGATGTGAATACATTATCTTTGGAAAATTTCTATACGATTATGAAGGATACAAAAGATCTCTGTTATCCAAAAACCAAAGAGCCTGTATTCCCTAGATTTGATATTCATCATGAGGCAATTTTAATGAATACCTTAAATGATGCAGAGTTGTACGGAGATTACCAAGGTGAGTTGTCGCAGTATTTTATGGTTCTATATCCATACATGCCTTTTCAAGAATGGAATATTGAAAATGCGCGGTATTTATTAACAAGTGGTCAGAAAATCCGAGAGGTGCTACAAACACACCTAGGGGTAACCATGGAAGATACATTTTCATTGGAAAACTTACAGAAAATTCAAATCCCGAAGCATAAATATCTTGAAATAATTAAGGAATTACCGCCGAGCTTGCGATATATATTTTATGATAACACAAAAGTGATATTTGAACGTTTAGCAAAAGATATGGAATTCATCGGTAATATGCTTGCACATGTCGACCCCGAGCTACAAAAAAAATTAAATATTCATAGCCAAATATGGAATTTGAATGTCGATAAATGGTTGAGCATGCATCCCTTTGGAACCTGTCAAATAAAAGGTGGTGAATATTTTGAGGGGATATTGAAGGGGCAATTAAATCGACAAGGATATACGCCTAAAGAAAATGAAACATTGCAGGATATGTATACGACTTTAACTCATTTTGTTAAACTCAATGATTACATGAAAGAACCAATGTTACTCAATGTAATTTTTAATGTTTCGCATAAAAAAATATCTGCTGCATTATGGATAAAACACATTTTAATGCATCCGCAAGAGTTTTCCTTAGAGGATTTAAAAAAATATAAGCCCATTATCAAAAATGAGCGCTTAGGGTCAATTCTAAATTCTTCAGTCTTTCAACAAATTATTGAAAGAAATAGTTTTGATATTGACAACGAGGAAACAAAAGATAATCATCCAACTGGAACTTTATAGTTTAAATGTGCTACATTCCGAAGAGTTAATCAATAATGCTGCCTTTAAAATGTCTTTGTTTATTTATCGTGCTTATCACGAATACTTTCGCTGCTTCATTGCTTGCGCGTGGAGTAGCCATTGGGATGCCTTTTGGAGCGATATCCAAGCCTGGATTTGCCTTAGATAATATTGGGTTTTATTTTTCTGAACCTGGTGGGAGTGAGGCATCAACGAATGTGATGAGCGATGTTATCGCGATAGATTATGTTCCTAAAACACGTTGGCTTGATAATCAATTTCATTTTGTACTTGCCCCGGGATTTGGATGGATTAAAGGGCCTTTGGTTGGCAGTTCTTGGCATTATGGTATCGCTAGCCCTTTAGTACTAGGTGGTTTAACGCATGAAATTGCACCTGGAATTGGGTTTTCAAATCTGGTGGGGGGGATGGCTCCGATGCGGTCAGGTGTTGCACATTTTGATGCGTGGCTTTTTACCAATGTGACTAGTGTGTCGTATACCCGAGAGGATTATAATGTGACATTCGTCGTTATCTATGGGCATCCGGGAAATAACCTTTCCGATAACATCAAGAAAAGACCTAATTTTCTAAATATGGATTTTACGGCAACAAGAAAATTATCAGGTATTGAAATGGGGCCAATTTGGTATTCTTCACAAGATCTGAACACCAATCATAACCAACAACAATTTGCAGTAGGTGGTTTGGTTGGATTTAATGTGGCAAATTGGGTTTTTCAATTTTGGTTAGGCCACGATATATATGCATATGGTTACCCTGAACAGATGATGAATGGTTATTTTAGATTGAAAACGAGTTTTTAAAAAAAATTAATGGTGATTGCTTGAATTTTGTGGTTTCACTGTTTATAATACATCCTTTTTGTAGAGTATCAATTTAGGAGTCAGGCATGGCGTTAACCCGTGCGCAAAAAGCTGAGATCGTTGCTGATTTTCAACGCGGACAAAATGAGACTGGTTCTCCAGAAGTTCAAGTTTCTTTAATGACCCATCGTATTAAGCAATTGACTGAGCATTTTAAAGCAAACAAAAATGATGTACATTCACGTCGCGGATTGCAAACCATCGTGAACAAGCGTCGTAAATTATTAAAATATTTAAAGAGCAAAGATCAAAGTCGTTATATGTCATTAATTCAGCGCTTAGGGTTGAGAGATTCTTACTAAGAATTATTGGTATCAGATATTTGAAAAACAATCTTATAAAAGCGCAGTTTTCTGCGCTTTTTTTTTACAAGGATTAATTCGTGGCAAAATTTACTAAAGTGATTCCATTTGGGGAACACCAAATTAAACTTGAAACGGGCGAAATTGCTCGTCAAGCAGATGGCGCAGTCTTTGCCGATATGGGTGGTACCCAAGTCTTGGCAACTGTCGTGGCTAAAAAAGATTTAGCCCCTAAAAATGATTTTTTCCCATTGTCTGTACATTACCAAGAAAAATCATATGCAGCGGGTAAAATTCCTGGTGGATATAATAAACGTGAAGGTCGTCCTTCTGAAGAAGAAGTGCTCATTTCTCGTTTGATCGATAGACCAATTAGACCTTTATTCCCCGAAGAATATTGTAATGAAGTGCAAGTTACCGTCACATTAATGTCCTTGAATCCGGATGTTTCTCCAGAAGTGGTGGCAATGATTGCAACATCTGCTGCATTAGCCATTTCTGGTGTTCCATTCCAAGGGCCAATTGGCGCGGCAAAAGTAGGGTACAAAGATGGTTTGTATGTTTTAAATCCATCACGTAAAGAGCTGAAAACCTCTCAATTAGAATTAGTGGTTGCAGGAACTGAAGATGCCATTTTAATGGTTGAATCGGAAGCGAAAGAGCTCAGTGAAGAAATCATGTTAGGTGCGGTGATGTTTGGACATACCATGTTCCAACCCGTTATCAAAGGCATTCATGAGTTAGCACAAATGGTTGGTAAAGCTCCTATTGCTTGGGCTGGACTCAATGTTGATGCGGATGTTATCGCTGCTTTAGAAGAAATTGCGCCCCCATTATTAAATGCAGCCTATGCAAATAAAGATAAGGCAGTACGCCATCAACAAGTCACAGCAGCGTTTGATCAAATTGAAGCGGACATGACGGCTCGCTTCCCTGAGTTGCCTTCTGATCAGTACCAAAATGCATTGGGCAATCTAGAGAAGAATTTAGTGCGTCAAAAAGTATTAAGTGGCGAGCCAAGAATTGATGGGCGCGATACACGTACCGTTCGCCCAATTCAAGTTCGTACCGGTGTTCTTGATAGAGCCCATGGTTCTGCATTGTTTACTCGTGGTGAAACCCAAGCGATTGTGGTGACAACCTTAGGAAGTGAGCGAGATGCGCAGTCTTTAGATAAACTGACTGGTGAAGAAAAAGACCGTTTCATGTTGCATTATAATTTCCCTCCATACTCAGTTGGAGAAACTGGACAAATGGGCAGCCCAAAACGTCGCGAAATTGGTCATGGTCGTTTAGCGCGCCGGGCAATTTCTGCCGTATTACCAACTGCAGAACAATTTCCATATGTATTGCGTGTGGTCTCAGAAATTACCGAGTCTTGTGGCTCAAGCTCGATGGCAACCGTCTGTGGTTCTAGCTTAGCATTAATGGATGCCGGAGTACCTATTTCTGCACCAGTCGCAGGTGTTGCGATGGGGCTTATTAAAGAAGATGATAACTTTGTGGTCCTAACCGATATTTTAGGCGATGAAGATCATTTGGGTGACATGGACTTNNACTTTAAAGTAGCAGGTACTGAAAAAGGTGTCACTGCTTTACAAATGGATATTAAAATCACCGGGATTACTGAAGCAATTATGCGCCAAGCTTTAGATCAAGCACGTGATGGTCGTTTACATATTCTAGGTATTATGAATGCATCGATTGAAGAACATCGTGATGAATTGTCTCCGCATGCGCCTCGTATTGTTACTATGAAAGTGCCTGAAGATAAAATTCGTACCATTATTGGCAAAGGTGGCGCTACCATTAAGGGTATCATTGAGTCAACCGGTGTTGCAATTGATATCGATGATACAGGTAATGTTCAGTTGTTCTCACCTAACTTAACTGCTTTAGATGATGCAGAAAATCAGATTAAATCATTAATTGCAGAAGTTGAAGTGGGCAAACTTTATCAAGGCAAAGTTCAACGTATCGTTGATTTTGGTGCTTTTGTGAGTGTATTGCCAAATAAAGATGGCCTATTACATATTTCACAAATTTGTCATAACCGCTCACAAAAAGTGACCGATGTGATTCAGGAAGGCCAAGAAATTGAAGTATTGGTTGTTGATATCGACAAACAAGGTCGCGTGAAACTAGAGTGGCCTGGCCGTCCGGCAAAACCTGAAGAAGCCGCACCAGCAGAACAACCCTCTGCTGAAGAAATGCCTTCTGATGAAAATGAAACACCAGAACAAGAATAAGTCTTTATAAAATATAATAACCTGATGTTCGAAAGTGCATCGGGTTTTTTGTTTTAAGGATTGGATATAACAAGTCGTAATTAATGCATTTGAAATTTGTTTTTGGTTAAAGCCTACCTTCACGGACCATATTCGTTAACTAAAATATCTTAATATGTT
>DDPL01000009.1 GCA_002342175.1 Legionellales bacterium UBA2469
TTCTAAAGAGTTTTAACATATTTAGCTTGCTATTGCAATAGAGCCTCTTCTTCAATGAGCTCATGTCCATCTTCACGATGAAGCATAAGAAAAAGTGTGGCAGATAGTGCTGAAAGACTACCCATTAAAAAGAAGGTGCTTTGGAATGTTTGTATGGTTAAAGAGAGATGATGCGAAAAGAGATGAAGCATTATCGCACCAATCGCCACTCCAAAGCTTTGCGAGACTTGTTGAGCGGTACTCATGAGACTTGTTGCAGAGCTCATGTCCTCATCGGGTACATTGGCATAAGCGAGGGAATTCATAGCTGAANNAAGGATGAAAAGAAACCATAGGTAAAAGTACAAAAAATAATAAAACTTAGTTCAGTTGCCAAATGAATGAATCCAAAATACGATAAACTTAATCCAAGCATGCAACTGTTGATGATCAAAAGTCTTTTGTACCCAAAACGATGCGGGAGATGAACCGTTAACGGTTTGGCAAGCATCGCCCCTATGGCAAGGGGAACCAATAATAACCCGGAAAGTTGTGGTGAGAATCCTAAATTGACTTGTAACAACATGGGTAAAATAAAAGGTAATCCTCCAAAACTAAAGCGATAAAGCAGATTTCCAATCATGGCAATTCTAAAAGTACGAATCTCGAGTAGATGAATATTAATAATTTGATGAGGTTTTCCATACGAATGCCAAATGTATAGAAGAAATAATAATGCTGCTGAACATAAACAACTCATGATAATGGCGTTATTGAACTTTGATTCAGTGACACAAGCCATGCCAAATGTACTGAGTGCCAAGCCTAGGCCGAATAATATAAAGCCCAATTTATCCAAACGGTGACTTTGTTTGCGTGTATCTGGCGGTAAAAATTTATAGCATAAAAAAATGTTGATTATGCCTATGGGAATATTAATCCAGAATATCCATCGATAGGAAAAATGAGATGTAATAAAACCACCTAAAACCGGTCCGACAATCATTCCCATTGAAGCAACCATTAAGACATCACTCATTTTCTCTACAATCTCATGTTTTTTAAAAGCACGCATTAAAATCAAACGTCCAATTGGTGTCGTCAGCGATCCCCCTAATCCTTGAAAAAAACGACCCACAATTAAATGCACCAGATTGTCGGTAAAACCGCACCATAAAGAACTGAAGGTGAATAATGAAATGCCAAACATAAAAGAACGTTTTGCGCCGTACCTATCTGCAATCCATCCGCTGATGGGTAAAAAAATAGCAAGACTCATCAGATAACTGATAAGGGCGAGTTTAAGATCAATAGGATTCAGATGAAAGCTCTTGGCCATCGACGGAATAGCTGTGTTGAGAATGGATGTATCAATGGAGTCCATAAACATCACAAACGCAATAATGACAATGATAATAGGTCTTTTTTTCATAAAAAATGGTCGGAGTAACTGGATTTGAACCAGCGACCCCTGCCTCCCGAAGGCAGTGCTCTTCCAGACTGAGCTACACTCCGTTGTTTAATGTTGTCGAATAACACTGAACTTTGCCAATTCAATCAGTGCATCTTTAAATTTAGATTCAGGAAGAATTTCAAGGCAAATTATCGCCGCCTTGGACTCTTTTTCTGCGGTTTCTTGCGTAAAGGCAATCGCGCCGGTATCTTTAATCGCAGTTAAAATATCTGGAAGATTTTCCCTGAGTCCCCCTTGTAAACTTTTTCGAATCATCTCCTGTTGTGCAGTTGTACCATGCTCTAAGGCATGTAAAACCGGCAAAGTGGCTTTCCCATCAGCCAAATCATCCCCAACATTTTTACCAATCGTTTGTGTATCTGAACAATAATCAAGTGCATCATCAATCAATTGAAAAGCATTTCCCAAATGAAGGCCATATTGGTACAGGCATTCTGCTGTTTTGGCATTTTGCCCCGCAATAATCGCCCCAATCGATGCTGATG
Source organism: Legionellales bacterium UBA2469 (assembly GCA_002342175.1). Taxonomy (GTDB): domain Bacteria; phylum Pseudomonadota; class Gammaproteobacteria; order Legionellales; family Legionellaceae; genus UBA2653. The sequence continues at coordinate 1,939 of DDPL01000009.1, forward strand.
CTGCAAAAAGTAGTGATGTTTTCGCTTCAATCACATCAAAATAATCTTGAATGCTTAAATCGGCTTGATGTCGATTCATCAGTTGCTTGATTTCACCAAAGCCAATTTGATTGGCAATCCGTGTCATCAAATCTAAAATATCGAAGTTGCGTGTTTTGAGCAATAACTGGGTATGTAAAGTAAATAAGTAATCACCGACCAGGACGCTTGCTTTATTGCCCCATATTTCATGGGCTGTTTCTTTTCCACGTCGAAGTTTCGATTCATCAATCACATCATCGTGTAATAGGGTGGCGGTATGAAAAAATTCAATCATGGCAGCCAAATCAATGTTTTGATTCCCCGTATAGTCAAATGCTTTACTGGTCAAAAGCAATAATAGCGGGCGCAGTTGCTTCCCACCACCATCAAGCAAATGCTGTGTCATTTGAGCAATTAATGGGTGTTGGAATGCCACTTGCTGATGAATTAAAGCATTCACTTGTGACAGCTCATCTTTTACCAGTATTCGAATATCTTGAATAGCCATGAATTATCTATAATCTCTTATCGGGGTTCCGCCAATAATGCTTTGGCAACTTTAGACTGATTTTGTCGTTGTAATATACGACAGATTTTATCACCCAATTGCACGATTTGATAGATATCAACACCAGTTTCTAAACCCATCCCATGCATAAGATATAATAAGTCTTCGGTTGCTAAATTACCTGAAGCGCCGCGTGCATAAGGACAACCACCGAGTCCTGCAAGTGAACTATCGAATTTGCGGATCTCATATTCGAGTGCGGCATAGACATTGGCAACTGCTTGACCGTAGGTATCATGAAAATGCATACAAATTTTATCATGATGCAGATGGGGTTGAATGGTTTTGAGCAATGCGTGAGTTTGTTTTGGTGTTCCTACGCCTATGGTATCTCCAAAGCTAATTTCTTGGACATCCATTGCCAATAACTGTTCAGCAACACGCAATACTTGAACCGGCGAAATTTCTCCTTCATAAGGACAGCCCAGAACACAAGAAATATAAGCTCGAATAGGAATTCGATGCATTTTCGCTTGCTTGACAACTGGTGCAAACCGTTCGAGACTTTCAGCAATACTACAGGAAATGTTGCGTTGGTTAAATGTTTCACTAGCTGCTGTAAAAATCGAAATCATTTGAATATCAACGGATTGTGCCGCTTCCATTCCCTTTAAATTAGGGACGAGTGCAGAATAAATCACATCTGGATTTTTACGAATACGCTTATAGACATCGATGTTATCTGCTAATTGCGGGATTCGCTGCGGGTTGACAAAACTCGTCACTTCAATATGAGCTAACCCGGTGTCGGATAAGGCATTAATTAGATCGATTTTTGTGGATGTTGATATAAATTGAGGCTCGTTTTGTAGTCCATCCCTGGGACCTACTTCAATAATTGTAACATCTCGTGTTTTATTCACCATGTGATAACTCTATCAGCTGTTGTCCTTCTTGTACTTGCTGTCCTGTTTTATAGAACAGATGTTTTATCATACCATCATGTGGCGCATAAATGGTATGTTCCATTTTCATGGCTTCTAGAATCAGCAGAGCCTCACCTTGCACAATTAAATCACCTTGTTCTTTTAAAATGGCCACAATCGTTGCTGGCATGGGTGCCATGATGCAATGCTCTTGATCGTTTGTTGATTGTTGTTGGGGCTTATGGTTAAGGACATGCACTTTAATGCTTTCCGAACAAGCATGAATGCGCCATGGATTTGTCCATTCCAACTGATATTGAAAATGTTCACCATCCACATCCAATTGTAGGTAAGGATGTTGGTAGTGGTAGTAAATGGTTAAAGGCGATGAAGAGGGGCTGAAGCGCCAGGTCACTTCTCCAGGACAGTTGTATTGAAGCCAAATATCTACCGTGTTCTCATCAATCTGCAACGTTAAGGGATAAAAAGTAGGATGATGAAGTTGAAAACCGACCCAATCGTTTGGCATCGGTTGGTTTTTCCAGAACTCAATTGAATTCATGGCAAGAAGCGCAGATATTTTATTTTCCTGACGCCAATGGCTTTCGGGTAACTGTAAATGTTGTAAATAATCGATGGGCACAGCACCTTTTAACCACTGTGGTTCTTGTAGCAATTGTTGTAGATAGGGTAAATTGGTTTGTAAGCCCAAAAGAACTGTATTTTTTAAAGACTGCTGCATGAGGTGAATCGCGTCATCTCGTGTGTCGGCCCAAACAATACTTTTTGCCATTAAGGAATCATAATGAGACTCGATGGTTTGCCCTCGCTGAATCCCTGTATCAACGCGAGTTTCTGTGGGCCATTGTAAATCAGTGATGGTTCCTTGGCTTGGTTTAAAGTCAAGTTCTGGGATTTCGGCACAGATGCGACACTCAATTGCATGCCCATGTGGTTTTTCAGGTTGCTGAATAGAGAGATGTTTTCCTTCAGCAATTTTAATTTGCCATTCGACCAAATCAAGACCAGTAATCATTTCAGTAATGGGATGTTCAACTTGTAGTCGGGCATTCATCTCCATAAAATAGAGGTTCTGGTTATCTTCTAATAAAAATTCAACTGTACCAGCATTGGTATAGTCAAAGGTTTTGGCAACTTCAATCGCTGCTGAATAGAGTTCTTTTCTGATGTTATCAGAGAGTTTAATTGCCGGGGCTTCTTCAATAATTTTTTGTTGTCGGCGCTGAACCGAACAGTCTCTTTCAAATAAATGAATCGCGTGCCCATGCTGGTCGGCTATAATCTGAACTTCAAGATGTCGAGGATGTTGAATGAGCTTTTCAAGCATTAATTCATCGTTATTGAAATAGCTTTTGGCTTCGCGTCGGGCGGATTCCAGACCTAATTTAAAATCTTTTGGATCATGAATAATTTTAAGTCCCTTACCTCCGCCACCGTGTGTGGCTTTGATGACAACTGGAAATCCGATTTCATGCGCTGCTTTCTCAAGGCTGTCATTGTCAGGATTTTTCGGATGAAACCCGGGAATTAATCGGACATGTTTGGCGCAGGTGAGCAGGGCTTTAGCCATTTGTTTTGAACCAACTGCACGCATCGCTTGGCTATTAGGACCAATAAATACCACATTGGATTTTTCACAAGCTTCGGCAAATTCAGGGTTTTCAGATAGAAAACCATAACCTGGATGAATTGCATCGACTTTGGCTTCTTGTGCAACTTTTAGGATGCGTTCAATATTTAAATAACTTTGTAAAGGAGATGCAGGGCCAATACAAAACGCATGGGTCGCCATGCGCACGTGAGGACTAAATCGGTCCGCTTCAGAATACACCGCAACACTTTCTATATGCAGTCGATTGAGGGTTCGTATAATACGGCAGGCGATTTCCCCACGATTGGCAATCAAGATTCGTTTAAAGGAGTGGTTTGATAATTTCATGCTTTTCTCGCAGATAAAAATATTTGCAATAAATGTTGGGCGGTTGTAGACATGCGAACTTCTGCAAGTTTTTGAGCGCAATATAAGGTAATGTCTTCATCAATCGGATGAAGGGCGATGTCATGTAACCATGATTTGATGGTTGCTAACGTTTCTGGCGGCAACTGTAACCAATGGGATAGTATGGTTTGAGCACTGGTTTGAAGATGATTGAGCTCGACCACTTCATCGATGAGTTGATATTGGAGTGCTGTGTGTGCCGAAAATTTTTCTGCCGACAGAAAAAAACGTTTAGTCGCTTTTTTGCCCATGGACTCTAAAATATAAGGACTAATCACAGCCGGAATTAACCCTAATTTGGCTTCAGAAAAACAAAACTCCGCATGTGATACTGCGATACAATAATCACTGGCTGCAATAAAGCCTAATGCACCACCAAATGCAGAACCTTGGACAAGGCATAGTGTTGGTTTAGGGCTATGGTGCCAAAGATAGAGAACATCTGCCAATTGTTTGGCTTGGGCAATGTTTTCAGCGAAGGGGGCTTGTGAAATCGTTTGCATGGAATGTAAATCGGCACCTGCTGAAAAAAAGCGGCCTTGGGCACATAAAACCATCGCTTTAACCTCAGGCGTATCAACACCCATTTGAATCATTGATTGAAGTTCATCGAGCAATGATTCGTTAAAGGCATTGTGTTTATCGATGCGTTCTAAGCTAATCCATAAAACATGGTCTAGAAGATTTGATTGGCAATTCATCACATTCTCCATACGCCATATTGGCTCTCAGGGAAAGGCGCATTCATACATATTTTAAGACTGTAGCCTAAGACCTTTCGTGTATCTGAGGGCATAATGATGCCGTCATCCCATAAGCGAGCACTGGCATATAGGGGATGACCTTGGGTTTCATATTGTTGCCGTAATTGGTTTTTAAATGACACTTGAGAAGCCTCCGGCCATTCTTGCTTATCCTTTGCCATTTTGTCGAGTTTAATTTGTGAAAGAACTTGGGCCGCTTGCTCCCCCCCCATGACGCTGATACGGCTTGTGGGCCAAGACCATAAAAAGCGAGGGCTAAAACCTCGACCACACATGGCATAATTTCCAGCACCAAAACTACCACCAATCAATACGGCTATCTTAGGAACGGCGGCATTTGCAACAGCAGCAACCATTTTGGCGCCATGTTTAGCAATACCAGATGCCTCGTATTTTTGCCCAACCATGAATCCTGTGATGTTTTGTAAAAAAAGAATTGGGATTTGGCGTTGTGTGCAGAGTTGAACAAAATGTGCACCTTTTTGTGCACATTCTGAAAATAATATGCCGTTGTTAGCAATAATACCAACCGGATACCCATAAATTTGGGCAAAACCACAAACCAAGGTTTTTCCAAATAAAGCCTTGAACTCAGAAAAAGAGGAGCCATCGACAATCCGCGCAATAATTTCATGAATATCAATGGGCTTTCTTAAATCCGCCGGTGCTAAAGCATTGAGCTCTGATGGGGAGTATATAGGTTCTGGGGCTTGTGTTAGAGGTGAATATTGCACTTTGGGTGGCGGGAGGTGGGATACAATTTCACGAGCAATATCTAAGGCATGGTGATCATTATGGGCATAATAGTCTGCAACGCCTGATTGTTCGCAGTGCACATTGGCTCCTCCTAAGCTTTCAGCGTCAATAACCTCTCCTGTTGCTGCTTTCACCAAAGGCGGACCACCTAAGAAAATGGTGGCTTGATTCTTAACCATAATGACTTGATCGGCCATCGCAGGAACATAGGCACCACCTGCGGTACATGAACCCATCACGACAGCAATTTGCGGAATATTCATGGCAGAAAGTTGAGCTTGGTTATAAAAGATACGTCCAAAATGTTCTTTATCAGGAAAGACCTCATCTTGAGCGGGTAAAAAGGCACCACCTGAATCTACCAAATAAATACAAGGTAGATGATTTTCTCGAGCAATTTCTTGAGCGCGCAAATGTTTTTTGACGGTTAATGGATAGTATGTTCCACCTTTGACGGTTGCATCATTAATGACAATCATGCAGTCACGGCCATGAATCTGTCCAACACCTGCGATAACACCAGCAGCTGGAATATTATCGGCATAGACTTCATGCGCAGCAAACATTGAAATTTCTAAAAAAGGACTACCAGTATCTAGTAAATAGCTAAGTCTCTCCCTGGGGAGTAGACGACCTTGGGCCTGATGTCGGGCTTTAATTTTCTCATCTCCACCAGCCATGATTTTTTCTTGCAATTGTTGCAAATGATTCATTTGTTCATGGATATTTTTTAGATTATTTTGAATCAAGTCTGATTGAAGATTGATTTGACTATTTAAAATACTCATGCCGTTCCTTGACGAAGTAAAAGTGTTCCGCCGTTAAACACCAGCCATAGAAATAAAAGCAATAAATTTGGACTTTTAAATTCGCTGTGTTTCACAAATTTATAATAAACATCGACGATAATGGTCAGCAATAGAGGCCAAAAGACACACGCCAATAAGTCCATTAAATAAGGGAAAATTTGAATACCCATTTGTTTTTGAATGACAGGTCCCAATTGTCGAAAAAATTTCAAGGTCATGATTTGAAATTTATATATCAAAATAATTATTTTTTTGATGAATGGGGTAGCTAAACTTAAAACCAAGACGGTTAAAAAACGATAATGTATATCTTTCATCAGGCGATCCTTTCGATTGCAATGGCCAATGCCTCACCACCACCAATACAAATGCTGGCAATTCCTTTGGATAATTGCTGTTGTTCAAGCGCGTGCAGCAATGTGACCACAATTCTCGCGCCAGATGCACCAATGGGGTGACCCAATGCGCATGCACCACCATGGATATTGACGCGTTGTGCGTCAAGTCTTAGTCCTTGAATTGCCGCCAAGGTCACGACCGCAAATGCTTCATTGATTTCCCATAAGTCCACATCAGATGCTTTCCAATGTATTTGATTTAAGAGTCGTTCGATACTTCCTTGAGGAGCTGTTGTGAACCATTCTGGAGAATGCGCAAAACCAGCGATTCCTTTGATTTTAGCTAAGGGTTTTAACCCAATCTCCTGTGCCTTGTCTGCACTCATTAGTAAAAGACTGGCAGCGCCGTCTGCAATTGAGCTCGCGTTTCCTGCTGTGATGGTGCCATCTTTTTCAAAAACAGGTTTTAAACGTGCTAATTTGCCTAATTTACTTTCAGACGGTTGTTCATCTTGAATCACCGCTTCGCTAGGGTCTAGAATGAGAGCGATTTCTTGCAAAAACGCACCATTTTTTTGGGCATTTAATGCTTTTTCCATTGATTTTCTTGCAAATTCATCTTGGGTTTCACGAGAAAAACCAAGGGTTTTCGCTGCCAATTCACCAAAACAACCCATGAGGCGTTTTTCAGGATCATAGGCATCTTGTAAACCATCAAGCCACATATGGTCTAGGCATTGTCCATGTCCTAAGCGATAACCGGTTCGAGCCTTTGGCAATAAATAAGGTGCTTGAGACATGCTTTCCATGCCTCCGGCTAGAACAATTTCACTGCGATTTTGCATAATGCTATCATAAGCATGAATAATGGCTTGCATCCCAGAACCACATACCTTATTAATAGTGGAAGCAACAGCATGTGATCCAAGACCTGCTTTGATAGCGGTTTGTCGGGCTGGTGCTTGACCTGTGCCGGCTGAAAGCACACATCCCATGATAACTTCTTGAACATTTTTGGTGGGCAGCTCAACTGATTCAAGACATGCTCGATGACTGAACACACCTAAATCGACGGCTGAAAAATGACTTAATTTGCCTTGTAAACCACCAATAGGCGTACGTTTAGCTGCTACAATTACCACTTCATTGGACATCAATTACTCCTGAGTAGCTGTTTCTTTAAAGAGTTCACGACCAATCAATAATCGTCTAATTTCAGAGGTGCCTGCACCAATTTCATAAAGTTTGGCATCTCTTAATAATCGTCCGGTGGGATATTCATTAATATAACCATTTCCTCCTAAAATTTGAATGGCTTGTAATGCATTCTGTGTGGCTTGTTCGGCTGCAAATAAAATTACACTTGCGGCATCTTTTCGATTAACTGTGCCCATATCACAGGCTCGAGCCGTTGCATATAAATAAGCACGTGCGGCACTGAGAGTGGTATACATGTCGGCTAATTTCCCTTGAATAAATTGAAATTCTCCGATGGGGGTGTCGAACTGTTTTCTCTCATGGACGTAGGGTAAAACCACATCTAAACAGGCTTGCATAATACCAACAGGCCCTGCCGCGAGGATGACACGTTCAAAATCCAAGCCACTCATTAAAACGCGGACACCGTCGTTAAGTCTGCCGAGAATATGCGATGAAGGTACCAAGCAATTTTCAAAAACAAGCTCACAGGTATTGGAACCACGCATACCTAATTTATCAAGCTTTTGTGCAGTTTTAAAACCTGGCATGCCTTTTTCAATCAGAAATGCAGTAATGCCTTTGGATTTGAGGTGGGAGTCTGTTTTGGCGTAGACGACGAGTACATCGGCGTCAGGTCCATTGGTTATCCACATTTTGCTGCCATTGAAGAGATATCCATCTTCAGATGCTGTTGCTTTTAATTGTAGGCTGACAACATCAGAACCTGCTTGTGTTTCGCTCATCGCAAGCGCGCCCACATAATCCCCACTTATTAATTTTGGAAGATATCGATTTTTTTGTGCTTGTGTACCGTGACGATAGATTTGATTTACACAAAGATTACTATGTGCGCCATAACTTAAACCGACAGATGCACTGGCTCTTGAGATTTCTTCCATGACCATGGCATGAGCCAAATAACCCATATTGGCGCCACCAAATTCTTCTGATACGGTAATGCCGAGTAAGCCCATATTCCCCATTTCTTTCCAAAGATGTTGAGGGAATTGATTATTTTTATCGATATCAGCAGCAAGGGGGGCGATTTCATTTTTGGCAAATTGCGAGACGCTGTGTTTTAAAAGTTCTAATGTTTCATCATTAGGCAGTTGGAAATCCATCCAAATTCCTTATCAATCTATCAAAGCTTAGACTATATCTTGGATATCAATACTTGTGAAGTCGTAATGAAAGATAAGGTTATTGAAGAGGAAGGAGATTCCCCTTCAAGAGGGTATTAGTAATTGCCTAGAGTGAAATGCTTATCTGGGTCATCCAGATGAAATTCTAAAGGTTTGGGTTCAGTCATCATCCACATGTTGTAACTCCATGAAAACGGTAAATATTTTTGTCGATATCAGCAGCAAGATGGCAATCTCTGAATGGAGATTGCTTAGAGGACTAGTCATTGTGCAGAGGTTCCGAGATTATGGACACAATTCATACAGCCGTCATCATGGCAAAACGATAAGCTAAAGCGGTGTCTAAAATCCTAGGAAATACCACGGATCCAATTAATAACTATGAACATCAATTTTACCATTAAAATGTGTTCAATTTAAACAGATACATATATTGAGCCAATAAAGTACAATTGATGGTTGAGATATGCTAATATCAATTTTTATTGAATATGCAGAGAAAATTGATGGTCAACGATGTTGAAAAAGCCAAAATGAAGTGGCGGTGTCGCCGAGGAATGTTGGAACTAGATCTGTTACTCGGTCGATTCATGGAACAGGGGTACGATCAATTAACGCCCGAACAAATGATCTTATTTAAAAAAATATTAGAAGAACCGGATCCGGATTTATATTCTTGGTTGATGGGATATGCTATTCCTGAACATGAAAAATTTCAAACATTTGTGGAATGGTTTCGTGAACATTTTTGTTATTTATCAAAGGTAAAATAATTTGAAAGCATTTGATTTTACAAATGCTGTATCCCCAACATTTATTCAATTATCAAAGTATTTATTAGAGGCAGGGTGGCAATCTAGCGTTCCTGCTAATTTAAGCTTTGCCAATTTTGATTTTGATAAAGCAATCACAGAAACATTAGAGTTTAAACATTTGTTGGGGAATTTTTTACCATCGGATATTCATCCATCGACTTTTTATATCGATG
>DDPL01000075.1 GCA_002342175.1 Legionellales bacterium UBA2469
CATTTTCATGGAGTTTTCACACAAAATTATGCATGCCATGAATTTAAATATGCATGAAATTCTCAAAGCAGCTCAAACAAAATTTAATTTTATGCCTTTTAAACCGGGTCTAGTGGGTGGGCATTGCATATCAATTGATCCACTATATATGGCCTTTCAAGCGAAAAGGATGGGGATTCAGCCCAACTTAATTATTTGTTCTCGTCAAATTAATGATGCCATGACACAATTTATTTTAAATGAAATGTTAAAATTATTAACTATCCATACACCTCATATCGCCCCTTATCGAATAGGTGTTTTTGGCATTACGTATAAAGAAAATATTCCAGATATACGCAATAGTTTGGTTCTAAAATTTATAAAAGAATGTAAGCAATATCCTTTTCAATTTCTCATTCACGATCCTTATTATACTGATCCTATTCAAAAGCATCATATGACCATTCAATTCACACCATATGAATCCATAAATAACCTCGATTTAGCCATTGTTTTTGTGGCCCATGATTTTTATAGAAAGAAAGGGTTAAACAATATTATTCAAAAATGCAATGAACCCAAGCTTATTATGGATATTCCAACTCTATTTATTCATGATGAAAAAAATCTAGCTAAAATTTTATATTGGCATCTTTAGAGAATCGATATGGATAACCAACATCAACTATTGAAAGAACAACAAAAGTATTTAGAAATTAAAACGCTCACAACTCATTTAAATACACTTGCTCAACGGTATGCAAAATTATTTAACGCTTCTCCGATATCTTATTTTACCGTATCGAATAAAGGTGAAATTTTAAATCTCAATCAAGCCGCAGTAGCAATATTACAAAAGAAAAAAAAAGATTTATTAAACCAATTACTTACAAATTATATATCTCATCGTTCAAAGAAAGTTTTCAAGTATTATATTCAGCAGCTTTTTGGTTGCAATCCGCAAAAAAAATGTACTATACTTTTTAGAATTCATGGGAAAGATAAGCCCTATCAGCTCACATGTATTTCAGATTTATCTTGTTCAAAATTTATCATCACTGCAAATCCTATTAAAAAATATTCAGAATCTCTATCAGAAATAGTACCCATAATCTATCATTCATTATGCGAAGCAGTGGTTGCTTTTGATAAAAACTTTAAAGTGCTATCTTTTAATGAAACTTTTTGTCAGTTATTTAAATGTTTTGGAAATGACTTTGTTGGAACACACTTGAGTGTCATTGATAAAAACAACATTTTTATCACCGAAATAATGCAGCAGCATTTAAAAAAAACGGGACATTGGATGGCTGAAGTGCCCTATCAAAACAGATATTATCTTATCAAAATCAATACTGTTTATAATGATCAACATGAAATCATCTGTCATATCACAATACTAATCGACATCACGGCACAAAAAACAAATGAACGTTTGATTCAACACCAAGCCGATTATGATGCGCTCACTCAATTACCCAATCATCAGCTATTTCATCAAATGCTTAATCATGAAATAAAACTTTCTAAAATCAACCATCAAATATTTGCTCTCATCACCATTGATATTGATAAATTTAAAAGGGTCAATGACACGTATGGGCATGCTTTCGGTGATGATTTATTAAAAAAATTCTCATCCCGATTAAAAAAATCAATCCGCTCAACCGATATCATCGCTCGAATAGGAGGAGATGAATTTAGCATAATTATCAAAAATATCGGTCATTATTCTTGGGTTGAAAAAATAGCATTCACCATATTAAAAACCATGAAAAAACCCTTTAAAATTCACAAAACCATCATATCCTTTTCAATTAGCTTAGGTATTGCTTTATTTCCTAAAACAGCAAACAATCAAAGAAAACTCATAAGATTTGCAGATGAAGCCATGTACTTAACCAAGCGAAATGGCGGAAATGGATTTACTATTTACCCCTAAATCATTTTGTTTTTGTTAGTGTGTCAAAGTTTCTATAAATTCAGGAAGGTCTAGAAAAGAAGAAAGCCATCCGTTAAACTTCATGTGTATTTTCTGACGATAGACAAGAAGGAAGAACAAATGGCTTTGAATATTAATGATACCAAATTTTTAGAAATAGCGGAAATTATTTGTGAAGAAGGATTGAGTGGATTAGATAAGGCTGTTCAAATTATTATTAATCAGGCCATGCTGATTGAACGAGATAGGCACCTTAAAGCTGAACGTTATGAAAGAACCCCAGAGCGTGTGTGTGATTCATAGACATGGTTTCAATTAATTGATAGATTTACCCGTCTTATGAAACAGCAAATTAAAGCTAGATTAATTTGGGTAACTCTTTATCTGGAAACTAAAGATACAGGATATGTTTGCCGTAAATGTGGTATTTCTCGTCCTACCCTGAGGAAGTGGTACAGACGATATTTAGAGTCTGGGATCGATGGATTGAATGAACAAAGCAAAAAGCCTCATTTATCAACAAGCAAGAAATTAAATTCAGAGCTGATCGAACTAATTCGTGATTTGCGTATCAGCCGTAATCTTGGCGCTAGGCGTATCCAAACTGAATTGATAAGATTGCACAACAGTTCGCTTTCTTTGGCAAGCATCCATAAAGCGATAACAAGCAACCAAACACAACCAATAAAAAAACTTAAGCGTAAAAAGAAATTTAAACGCTATAGTCGTCCTATTCCTGGCGATCGTATTCAAATGGATACCTGTAAAATAGCACCAGGGATTTATCAATATACAGCTGTCGATGATTGTTCTCGTTGGCGTGTACTAGAGATTTACAAACGTCGTACAGCCACTAATACACTACATTTTTTAGACTTAGTTCTGAAGCAGTTTCCATTCCCTATACAGCGTATTCAAACGGATAGAGGACTAGAGTTTTTTGCCGAAAAAGTTCAGCTAAAAATGATGGAATTAGGCATTAAATTTAGACCCAATAAGCCAGCATCTCCTCATTTAAACGGGAAGGTAGAACGATCGCAGAAAACAGATCTTGAAAAGTTTTACGCCATTACAGATTTATCTGGTAATCCCCCCATTTTTAATT
>DDPL01000011.1 GCA_002342175.1 Legionellales bacterium UBA2469
CCCCCAGCCGTTGTTTTATGGTTGGTGATAAACTCTTGTCGAATTTTTTGCTCGATGGTTTGGGCAATTTCAGGATGTTCTTTCAAATAGACACGAACATTATCTTTACCCTGTCCAATTTTTTCATTTTGATAGCTATACCATGCTCCCGATTTCTCAATAAAACCAAGTTGTACAGCTAAGTTAATAATTTCGCTCTCACGCGAAATGCCTTCATTGTAATAAATATCAAATTCTGCAGTTCGGAATGGTGGTGCCACTTTATTTTTCACGACTTTAACTTTGGTTTCATTCCCCAAAATCTCTTCACCTTTTTTAATCGATCCGACTCGTCGAATATCTAAACGAACTGAAGAGTAAAACTTTAATGCATTTCCACCGGTTGTGGTCTCTGGACTGCCGAACATCACGCCGATTTTCATTCGAATTTGATTAATAAAAATCACCAATACGTTTGAACGTTTAATATTCGCCGTTAATTTACGCAATGCTTGTGACATTAAACGCGCTTGAAGACCCACATGCGAATCTCCCATTTCACCTTCAATTTCTGCTTTAGGGGTTAGCGCTGCAACAGAGTCGACAATGACAACATCAACCGCACCAGAACGCACCAACATGTCGGTAATTTCTAAAGCTTGTTCACCGGTATCAGGCTGTGAAATCACTAAATCTTCGACTTTCACCCCTAATTTTTCTGCATAACCTGGATCAAGCGCATGTTCCGCATCGATGAATGCACAAGTACCGCCTTTTTTCTGACATTCGGCAATGACTTGTAATGTTAACGTGGTTTTTCCTGAAGATTCTGGGCCATAAATCTCGACAATTCGGCCTTTGGGTAACCCACCAATTCCAAGTGCAATATCTAAACTCAGAGAGCCTGTCGAAATTGCTTCGATATCACGGTGCGCTTGTTGATCACCCATACGCATAATGGAACCTTTGCCAAATTGACGTTCAATTTGACCAAGTGCTGCAGACAACGCTTTTTGTTTATTATCGTCCATTGTATCCTCATTTTTTCGACATGATTTGTTGCTGTATTATGTCATACATCATCGAAAAATGCTAAGCCCAATGGAATTCAGTTGCAAGATTATTTTCATCATCGAAGCTATTTTCTAAAGTCTCAGTCCTGACCGTTTTAATGGCTAATAACTCAGATTTTGCGAGAGAGCGGCAAGATTGAGGGTTGATAAAAAAACGTTCCTCGGTGCATTGGCGTTTTGTTTTATATTTTGCAGTGAATTCAACCTGCTCTGGGACAACGGGATGATTCCCAAATCGAGCAACAACAGTCGTTTCAACGCTTTTAATCAAATCTGACTCCCGAATACATTTTGCCAGTGGGTTTTCAATCGCATGTAATGTGTATAAATTGGACTTATGGGTGCCAGGCGCTAAATTTTCTGAATTTGTAGGACCTAAAAACTGATGTCCTATCAAATGACACCAATCCATTTGGTCGAAAGAACTATAGAGTCTTTTTTCGCCCAACAACAGTGTATTTGCCGATTTTTTCATTGCTGATAATGTATTCGGTCGTACCGTTTTTTTGGCATCAGCTAGTAAGGATCGATCAATTTCTTGTACCTGAACCATGGGTACTAGATGGGCTGGAATATGAGGGGTATTTTTTAGCGACTGCTCATCACCTTCCCTTTCAAGTTTTAAAAGATCTTTTTCCGGCGTAAGTTCTTTAGCCAATAATCCAAGGCATGTTTCTTGAATCGGACGATACAATGAACCTGCAGGAGACTGCATCAATGGAACCGCCGTTACCTTACTTTTCTGGGGTGTCAGATGAGCGACACGTACCCCTTGTTTCGTCAGGATTTTTCCTGTTTTGATACCATATTCAGATTTTGGTGAAAATAACAATTTCACTGATGAACCACTAAATTGGTTTTGCTTAAGCGATGTTTTATTCTTTTCCATGATTAAACAATAAAATAAACAATATTTTTAATATGTTACCATATTTTAATTTTTTTTTATAGATGATTGACACAAGCGATTCAAAATACATATAATCAAGTCCAATAATGCGCGGATTTGAACTATTCAGCTTGCGGGCGCTCAAGTTAAACTTGTAAACACGGCTAAAGCGACTATTTCGTGGATGCCGTGACCCTTTATTTTATGGTCAGGACATGATTAAATTACGATATTTATTTAAAAGTTTTCATAACATCCCCATCCTTAAAAATATTGATTTGGATATTCATAAAGGTGAAATTTTTGGCATCATCGGTGGCAGCGGTGCTGGAAAGTCAACTTTACTGCGTTGTATAAACCTCCTTGAAAGACCTGAGCAGGGCGAAGTATGGGTCAATGATCAAAACTTATTAGGTTTATCTCCCAAGGATTTAAGCCAAGCCCGGCAAAAAATTGGCATGATTTTTCAAAATTATCATTTACTTGAACAACAAACTGTTGTGGACAATATCGCTTTGCCCATGAAAATCCAGGGGCATGGCGCAGAAGATATTGAAAAACGCTGTGATGAATTACTTGAATTGGTTGGACTCACTTATAAAAAGCATGCTTATCCCAATCAATTGAGCGGTGGGCAAAAACAACGTGTGGCTATTGCGCGCGCCCTTTCAACCAATCCCAGCGTTCTGCTCTGTGATGAAGCAACAGCCGCGCTTGATCCTGCTAATACGCAAGCCATTCTAAATTTACTCATCGATATTCAACAAAAATATCGTATGACCTTGGTGATCATTACCCATGATATGCATGTGGCTAAAAAAATATGCCATCGACTGGCTTTAATGGATAAAGGTGAAATTATTGAAATTAGTGAATGGCCCAAGGTCTTGAAGAAATCCAATAGCCTCATTCGTGATTCTCTCTATGGCGATATCACGGCACAACTTCCCTCCTTTATTTGCGAACAATTATCTCGTGATCATAATCAACACAGTATTCTTCGCATTTTATTTCCTGGACAAGAAGCAACCATTCCGCTTATCAGTGCAATGTGTCGACATTTAAACATCGATATTAATATATTATCAGCGCAGATTGATCATACCCATCAACATCAATGTGGTGTCATGATCATTAGTATGGGTGCCAATCCAGAACAAATTGAGGTGTTTTTAGAACACTGTCGCAAAAACAACATTATTGGAGAGATTCTTGGTTATGTTGAACGAATTCACCATTGAAGTCATCAAAGCAACGGGTGAAACGGCTTATATGATTCTTATCAGTACTGTCGGTGCTATTTTATTAGGGTGGCCATTGGGTACATTTGTATTTATATCCCAATCCTTAAGTCATCAACCCTTGCTTGCTCGCATCATGAATGCGTTAATCAATACCACCCGTTCAATTCCTTTTATTATTTTTATGGTGGCTTTGATTCCATTTACGCGTTGGTTAATTGGCAGTGCCATTGGCATTCATGCCGCAATTATTCCTCTAACATTAGGTGCTACCCCTTTATTTGCACGCTTAATTATTCAAGCCTATGAGCAAATTTCAAAAGGGGTTATTGAATATGGATTTTCGATTGGAGCAACACCT
>DDPL01000033.1 GCA_002342175.1 Legionellales bacterium UBA2469
TCAGTCGAAAAGTTATTTATTATTGGTTAGATAGAGCCTTAATTTCTTTTTCAGATGCACCTTTAAAAATTATATTATTGGTGGGATTTTTAATATCTGGCGTTTCTCTTGCCTATTTATTCGTCATTCTTATACAAAAAATCATGGGATGGTATACCCCGGGATGGCCTGCATTGATGTCTGCTATTTTATTCTTAGGTGGTATACAAATGTTAATGTTAGGCTTTGTTGGATTATATGTCGGTGCAATTTTTAGAGAAATAAAAGACAGACCACAGTATTTATTGAAAGATGTCTTAAAAGGTTAAAAAAGGAATATTTTAAATGGATTTATTTTTACAAAACACCTGGTACATATTTATTATAAGTTTTCTGGTCATGTTAATAGGACAATCAGTATCCACTCTTTTACCGAAACCGGCAAGAATACCTTATTCATTCTTTTTATCTCCCCTATTTGGTTTAGCCATCGTCATGCTCTGTTCCATGGCTTATGGTTGGCTATTTGCATTCCAATTTAAACACTCCATTCTAATCGCTTCAATTCTAGTATGTTTAAGCTTGTGGCATTCCAAAGAACGGATTGTTTATATCAAAAATAGCTTATTATTTGGAGGATTTGCAGTATTCGCATCCACACCATTTTTAATTCCCTTTTTGAAATTTGGCGGCTATAACACAGGAACTGATATTTACACTTACCTTTCTCAAGCTCAGTGGATGCAAGCTCATCCTTTCAAAGAAACCGTTTCTCCTACAGGTTACTTCCCCTACTTAACACAAATATCTTTATATCAAAAAACCGGCTCTAGAATGGGCGCAAGTTTTATCCTTGCTTATTGGCAATCCCTATTACATCTTTCATGGGCTTATGAAGCTTTTTTTCCAGCTGTAAGTGTCGCTTTCGCTAGTGGTTGTCTAGCTTTGATTGCCGGAGTTAGACAATTAGTGAATATCCCCTTTTTACGTTCAATTTGCTTGGCATTCTGGACGGCTTTTTCTCTAAATGGTTTTCAATTTGGGGCTGCTTGGGGATTTTATCCGCAAACCTATGGACTCGCTTTTATGTCCGGCATTTTGGGGTTAATGCCATTAATTTATAATTATTTTGTAAAAAATTCTCAGGACAAACTTAAAGACAAAATCGTCCAATGTTTACCTCTTGCCCTCTTAATGGGCTCATTTTTACAAGCCTACAATGAGCCATTTCTTATTTTTGGATTTGCTTTTGGATTATTCATGCTTGCATCTTTAGTCCTTTTTCCAGCTCACCGAAAAATTTGGGCGCAATTTTCTATCATATTATTTATTGAAGTCGCTATATTCACCAACTATGAAATCATCAGGATTTATCATAATTTATTTCAAACATTAAAGATTACAAGTAGCGTCGGCAGTATAGGCTGGATTGTTCCCTGGAATCCTTGGCAATTTTTAGCCTATTCATTTGGGCTCCAATTAACATTTGGCTATTTAACCCTGAATAAAATTTTAGCTTACCTTGTTTTTTCCAGTATTTTTGTTGTAATGTTATGGTGTTTCAAAAAGCTTTGGCAGGAAAAAAATATTGACAAACAAACCCAAATTGTTTGGTTAATAAGTATTTTTATCGCTTGCGCGCTTGCATTTATTAAATTTAGATATTTTATGCATTCCTCGATGCCAAACGAACAAGGATTTACTTTCCTACAATTCAAAATTTCTAAATATCTAACCCCTCTTTCTCAAATTTTCGTATTAACAACATTTGCTTATCTTTGGAAAACCCTCCTAAATTACCGTATTCATTTAGATATTTTATATGCTATTTCTTTACTCATATGCTTAGGATTTCACAGCTCAAAACTTCCAAATTATTTGCATGCTTATTTTTTTGCACAGATGCATACCACAAAATATTCGATGGACAATTGGATACAGTTGCGTAAAAAAATCGATTTTATCCCTAAAAATCAACCCCTTTTATTAAATTTCAATGAAAGTGAAGCAAAAATAAAACAAATGCTGACCTATATTTTTTATGATCGCATGGTCACAGCAGATTTTACAGATGATGGTTATATCCAAGGGAAATTACCTATATCTGAACGTATAAAATCAAGAAAAAAAGTTCATTATCAAATATCAATACGGACATTAAAAGAAGAAAAAAGTCTCATTGATGATCCAGTATTCACACTCAAGCGTTATGAGGGCAATAATATATAATTGATACTCGTTGAGTAAATTTTACGTCTTAATTAGTACAAACTTATGGGAAAAGTGGTTTATGGAAAATTTATACAAATTATCAAGTTATTCTAAAGAACAAAAATTAGTAACACTTTTATGTGTTTTTGGATTTTTAAGTTTTTTCTTTTCGCCATTAATGATGCATCATTTTGCATATCACAATGATTATAGAATTTGGGAATATTCAAATCAACAATGGGGCAGTATCTATCCCGAATTCTATCATTTGGTCGCCATTGGTAGACCTATAGGCGCATTATTATTAAATTTTCATTTGATGTTTGCAAAAGGCATGCAAACATTGATGTATTATCAAATTTTCTCGAGCTTAAGCATAATCACACTAGCCGTATTATTTTGTTATTACATGTTAACCTATCTACAAATCTCTTATTTATCTGCAGGATTGCTTAGCATACTCATATTCACCCTACCATCAATGACACTCAATTCCTTCTGGATTACCAATTTTGTTCCTTGTATAACCCCAATTTTTTTGGTCATATACGTGCATATCTTAATCTTCAAAGATTTCAAAAAAAATATATTACCGATAACAGCCCTATTAATCATATCTTTCCTTATTTATCCACCTGCTACATTTTTTTATTCTGCGCTTACTTTTTTAAAAATTACTTTTACTCCAAAAAATCAAAATCTCGTTTCCTCTCGTCAAATCTATCAAGAAACATGTTTACTTCTTGCGATATCTCTTCTTGTCTTTTTATTCATTAAATTTCTTTTAAAACCCATTCTTGTTTCATCACATCTATTTAGTTATGATTGGAAATATTTCTATATGCAACTAGACAAATATTTCCATCAATACAGCCTGGAAATCCATTTTTCGTTAAAAGGGAAGATATTGCAAATTCTTCAATTAATTAATTTAGTCCTTGATGGCTGGTTTAAGACATTTAAAACTTTTCCGTATAGTTTGATCGCAGGATCTCTTGTTTCATATATTGGCGTGCAACTTGCAAAGGAAAATATTTATTTTAAAAAAAATAATATCTATACCACATGTATTATTCTATTAGCTTTATTTTTTATATCTGCATTTCCAATTTTAGTAAGTTCTTACAAATATGAAATCAATTTTAGGGTAAGCTTTGCATCTGCAGCATTTTTTCCTATTCTCTTAATTTATTATTTTGAAAAAACCATTCAAAAAAAGTCACTGAATAAAAATCAATATTTTATGTGTCTAACATTTTCAATAATTTTCTTATTTTCTTCCCAAGCATGCTCTTTAAATCGATTAATTTTAAGTATTGAACGTTCTATCAATGAGTATCAAAGTGTTACTTCATACTTAAAACAAAATATAAACCCTAAGACAAAGAAAATTGTGATGTTTCAGCCTTTATTTACCCCACCAAAATCTAAACTACTGACAAAGGATTTTGCCTTAAATGGCACTGATGTTTGTATTCCAGGTTTTTTAAGAATCGCTTTGTTGGAACTATCCAAAAATCCTGATGACTATCAAATTTCATTTGTTCGAAGTATAGATATGATTCAAAAAAAAGAAAATCAATTGGTCATCCTACCAGGGCAGGTATAAAATATGATAAAAATAGCCATTAATAATACTTGTATTTTTTCTCCTTTAACCGGTATTGGACATTTTACTTTACAAGTCCAAATGGCATTATTAACAAAAGAAAATATAAACTTAATGTCTTATAAATCAATCGATGAATTTCTTAAGAAATCAGAAAAAACAGATACAAATATCGCATCGATTGCCCCCCCCAATTATAATAATTCTCCAATTAAACAATTTAAAAAATTTTTAGCGAAATCTCGTATTTTTCAAAGAATATATTTAAAAAAAGAGTTTTATAAATACGCCCAACGTTGCAAAAGATTTGGTACAGATATTTATCTTGAACCAAATTATTTTATTTTCTGGAGCTACAAACCGGTTGTTCATATTATTTATGACTTATCTATTATCCGACATCCAGAGACACATACGAATGAATTGGTTCAAATTTTTAGAAAAAAATTAAAAAAATCAATTTATAAAAGTAATGCCATTATTACCATTTCAGAATTCAGTAAAAACGAAATATTGGATGTATTTAAAATAAATCCTGAAAAAATATTTGTCGCACCTTGTGGCGCGTCAATGGATTTTAGACCGCGTACAAACATTGAGGTAAAAGAAACCTTAGACTCACTCGGCTTAAACTATCGTCAGTTTATTTTGGTCGTGGGAACTTTTGAACCACGTAAAAATTTAAAAAATATATGTCTTGCATATAGTCTCCTCTCTCAAGAATTACGGGATAAGTATCCACTAGTCCTTTGTGGTGCGAAGGGCTGGGGGGATATCAACTTACCACAAAATATTATTGATTTAATTTCTAAAAATGAAATTCGAATTCTAGACTATGTGTCTGATAAAATGCTCCACGAACTAACTTCTTCAGCGCGTGTTTCATGTTATATTTCTATTTATGAAGGTTTTGGCTTACCTGTTCTAGAAGCCATGCAAAGCGGTACTCCCATTATTACTTCGAATGTAAGCTCAATGCCTGAAGTTGCAGGAGATGCTGGACTCCTAGTGGATCCGCTTGATACACAAGACATTTTAACTGCCATCAGTTCAGTATTAACCAACGACAGTCAAATGCACACAATGATTGAAAAAGGACTGGAACAGGCCAAAAAATTTAGTTGGGATAGATGCGCAAATTCTATTATTGATGCATGCGAATACGCAAGCAAAAATTGAAGAATTATTGTTGTCTAAATTTTTTATATACTTTGATTAATGGTTCTATGCAAAAAATTTTTAAAAATAGATTAATAACTTTTTCTATTTTTAAAATTATTGCGTCATATTCTTGAATCAAATGATATAAATCTTTTTTAGTATTTTTCTTTGAAAAGTCTTCAAATATTTGAAGTTGCTTTTCGTCCCCATCTTTTTGAGCAATGATGGCATAATCTGATCCTACACCATAAAATATTTTTGATAATGAAGGTTTTACATTATCCAAGTTTTTCCAAGGACCATTTAAAAAATGAATATCGCTTTTTTTAAATCCACAGAATATCGTTAAAAAAGATATGAGTTGCGAGGGTAAAGGTTTTGCATGGGTTGGGTCTAAATAGAAAGTTCCAGACCCCACTAGTATATTTTCACAGTTCGGCGTTTCTAAAATTAACACCCCACCAGGCTTTAATACACGACAACATTCACGCACTAAACTCTTTAAAACATCGAATGGTAAATGTTCAATCAAATGGAATGAAGTAATCACATCTTTTGACTCATCTTTTTGTTTTGCTAAGAAAGTCATTGCATCGCCATGTGTGCAATCTAAATTAAGCTTATGGCATTCAGATAGCATTCCTTCATCTAAATCAACACCATGAGCACTAATATCTTGTTCCTTAAGTAACTCTAGCCACTCCCCACGACCACAGCCAAGATCGAGTACAGATAATGAATCACAATTGGCTTGCAATCCCTTTATTAAAGGTAGATAGTATTCTAAACGTTGTTTAATCAGTGAACGAGAACCCCTAAACGCATCCTCAAAGCTTTTATAAAAAGTATCCATTTGTTTCCCAAATTAATTTATATTATTTTTTGATAAGATTCTAAAGTCTTTTTTGCACAATTGCCCCAAGAGAACTGTTTTGCGCGCTCTAGTCCTTTTTGAATTAAAAGCGCCCTTAATTCTGAAGAATTAATTAATTGTTTCATGGCGTCAATAATTTCTTCAATATCTAAAGGCGAAACTTGAATGGCTGCATCACCAGCAACTTCAGGTATTGATGTGACATTAGAGGTAATCACAGGGCATTGAGATGCAAATGCTTCAACAATCGGCAACCCAAATCCTTCATATAAAGAAACGTATACCAATGCGAGTGCTGATTGTAATAAGGCTTTAACCTCATCAAAATTTAAGTATTTAAGCCAACGAACATATCCTTTTTCTTCATCTTCAGCCATTTTCGCAAATAAAGATTCATTCGCCCATCCAGGGTTTCCCACCACTACAAAAGGATGTCGTTTTCTTAATTCTGAACTTAAAAGCGAATGTGCCTCTAAGGCCTTTTCTAAATTTTTACGTGGCTGCAATGTGCCCACAAACAAGAAAAAATCTTTTTCTAGCGCGTACCTAGCAAGCACATTTTGTTTTTCTTCTTCTGAAACTCGTAGATAAAAATCATCATTCATACCCAAACTCGTTACAGAAATTTTCTCTTCAGGGATTTTAAATAAATTGATTAAATCACGCTTACTATAATCCGAAATGGTAATAATATGATCTGCTGATAAAATCTTTTGTTTAAATAAATAATTTTTTAATGACCGCATCGAGGTAGATGTCCATTCGGGGTGTATAAATGGTATTAAATCCATGACGGTTGCAACGACCGGAACATTCTTTACTTCAGGGATATAATGATCTGTTGCATGAATAATATCTGGTAAAAAATCTGCCTGATCAATTTTAATCTTTTTGTTTAAAAGCTGACTTTCAAATACATGTTTAATGTATTTTGAATGTATAGATTGAATATTTGGATATTTCTGATTTTGTTCTTTCCCAAAAACATATGGTCGTAAATTCAAATCTTTTTCTTTAAATAACTGCTGATATAATTCTTGGGAATAAACGCCAATACCATCAATATGATTTCGATTTAATCCCCGCGATAAAACAGTTAATCCAAAACCTACCTTTAATATTTTAGTCATTTTTTAAACCAAGGATCTTCTTTATTATTCGTCCGAGTATAACGAAGCAACCTTGGATTGTAAATTATTAATCCATACAAGCTTCATCCAAAATCATCTCCGCAAAGGCAAAGGAGCTGGTAAATGCTGGCGATATTGCATTTAAAACATGAATAGAGGATTCCGTTTTCTCAAAGATGTAATCCATCTCTAATGCCTTGGTTTTCTTATTCATCAATTGGGGGCGAATACCGGCTTTATCGCTGCTAATTAAATCTTCCATGTTTAATGAAGGTAAAAGTTTTTTTGCACCTTCAAAAAATACTCGTTTACTGTATTTCATCAACTCTGACTGAGCAACTTTTCTAAAGTCATTTTCATTAGACCAGAAAAGTTTACCCATTTGATAAAATAACTCACTCGCTTCTTGATAATTTACCCCGTTTAATCGGGTATAATTCTCTCGTCCTAAAACAGGAATTGCTGTCGGACCCACATAGACGTCTCCACCCAAAGAACGGGTAAAATGAACACCAAGAAATGGCGTTGCAATATTTGGAACCGGATAAATATTTGAATTTACCTTTTTTGCTGATTCTGACGTCATCTTATAATAAATACCTTTAAATGGTAGTAAAGTATAAGACTGGCTTAATCCCTCCATTCGAGCCAGTTGGTCCGCATACGCTCCAGCACAATTAAATAGATAGCCATAATGAAACTCAGCTTGCGTGGTTTTTAATTTTTTCTTGTCAGTGTGTATTTCGACCACTTTACTATCAAGAAAAAACTGCACACCCTCTTGAATAAGCAAATTTTTTAATTTCTGCAGTACTGCTTTATTATCTATCATGGATGTTGTCGGACAATAAATGGCTTTTTCGGCAGGATACGAAAACGGTTCTAATTTCAATAATTGTTTTGAATCAATGAGCTCAGCAGGAATCCCATTGTCCTTCGCATTTTTCATTAAATTTTGCATCGTTGGGTATAAAGTTTCGCATGTTGGAACAATCACTTTACCGCCATTAAAATGCGGGATTTGATGTTCTTTTGCAAACGCTAACATTTTAGCAGATCCCCTAGCACATACTTTGGCTTTTAAACTATCCTCACGATAAAAAATACCACAATGTAACACTCCGCTATTTCGACCACTGGCATGTTTGCCAATATCGGATTCCTTTTCTAATATTGCAACTTTAATTTTGGGATGCCGACGAACGAGTTCATAGGCCACACTCATACCTACAATTCCGGCGCCAATAATGACATAATCATATTCATTTTTATCAATCATTTTGCTTTTCCTTGAAAATCAAAATATCCTTCTTCGGTAATGATTGCAGTTATTAATTCCGCTGGTGTCACATCAAATGAGGGGTTTCGAACATTTACCCCTTCGGCCGCCCATAAGTAATCTCTAAAACCTTTCACTTCATTTTCAGCGCGTTCTTCAATAGGAATATCGGCACCTGTCGCAATGCTCATATCAATAGTAGATGTTGGGCATGCAACATAAAATGGAATATTATGTCGTTTTGCAAGAACTGCAACCATATATGTGCCTATTTTATTGGCTACATCACCATTGGCTGCCACTCTATCTGCACCAACAATGACGGCATCGATTTCACCTTTAGACATCATGTAACCTGCCATATTGTCCGTAATCAATGTAACAGGAATTCCCTCTTGAACCATCTCCCAAGCCGTCAATCGAGCCCCTTGTAAGAATGGTCGGGTTTCATCAGCAATCACTGATATTTTTTTCCCTGATTCTACAGCGCTTCTTAAAATACCCAATGCGGTACCATGTCCTGCAGTTGCCAAAGCACCCGCATTGCAATGTGTTAATACACGTGCTCCATCTTGCAATAATTTGGCACCGTTTTCACCCATAGCTCGATTAATACGAATGTCATCTAAATATAAATCATGTGCCTTTTTGATTAAAATATTGGCAATTGCTTCCGGCGTTTCATCCATTAGTGTATCTAACTCGGCTTGCATTTTTTCTAATGCCCAAAAGAGATTAACGGCTGTTGGGCGGCTTGCAGCAAGCTCAGTAAATGCCTTATTCATCGATGCGTGAAAAGATTCAGTGGATAAATCCTTTAATCGTAATGCTTCCAAAGCAATTCCATATGCAGCAGCAACCCCAATTGCAGGAGCGCCACGAACAACCATTTCCTTAATTCCTTTTGCAACTTCTTCAGCAGATGAATATGCAATATATTCAAAACGTTCTGGAAGAACGCGTTGGTCTATCATTTCTAAACATTCATTGTTCCATCGCATGGTTTGAATACTGACATTTTCTGCTAACATAAAAAGTTCCCTATCGATTAATCATTAAAGCTGCAAACTGAAAAAACTGAGCATCCATGCTCTTCTAATCGTTGTCGTCCACCCAAATGAGGTAAATCAATAACAAAGCCACAACCTAAAAGATTTGCATCTAGTTTTTTTAACAGTTCGCAAGCAGCATATGCTGTTCCACCTGTTGCAATCAAATCATCGATGATCACAACTTTTTCACCAGGCTTGATGGCATCTACATGGATTTCAATTGAATCATTTCCATATTCCAAGGCATATTCCTGAGAAATCGTTTCAGATGGTAATTTTCCTTTTTTACGAATAGGCACAAATCCTTTTCCCAATTCCTGGGCAAGGCTTGCACCAAATATAAATCCACGTGACTCAATACCTACAATTTTATCGATATCTTGATTACGATATTGATCTGCAAATTTTTGAATCGTTAATCGAAATGCATTTGCATCTTTTAATAAGGTTGTAATATCTCTAAATAAAACACCTGGAATGGGATAATCTGGAATTTCACGAATGGATTCTTCTATGCTCATTTGATGTCCTTTTATTTATAGGTTTTAAAGCGCTCAATCACTTCCAGCATTTGAGAACTTGAAAGAATATGCATATTGTCGGTTTGCAATAAACGCCAATACTGCTCAGAAAGATTTTCCACTTCAATACTCATATCATAAGCTTTTTTTAAGTTTTCACCTAAAGCAATTAATCCATGATTAGCGAGTAGACATGCCCAACGCTCTCGCAATGCTTCGATTGCATAATTAGAGAGTTCTTGGCTTCCAAAAAGCGCATAAGGGGCACAACGAATGGAATCTCCACCTGCCATTGCAATCATATAATGAAACGATGGGATGTCTTTATGCATACAAGCAAGTGTGGTGGAATACATGGAGTGGGTATGCACAATTCCACCGACTTCAGGGCGAGATAAATAGATATCTTTATGAAATCGCCATTCACTCGATGGTTTTTTTCCTTCGAGTATTTCTCCATCAAAATTTAAAAATACGATATCTTCAGGTTTCATATCTAACGGAGATAAAGCCGATGGGGTGATTAAAAAACCACCCTCCACACGACAAGAAGCATTCCCTGAAGACCCTTTATTCATGCCTTGCTGCATGAGGTCATACATCACCTGACACAGCTGAACCCTTAGATTATACGTCTTAGATTTTGCCAATAACATTCTAAGCCTCTTGCTCTTGGCGATTTAACAGACACTCTAAGTTTTGTAAGACTTGTTTATCTTTGGCAAAATCAGCGGTCATGATTGCATTATTCAAGGCATGCTGACATACACACGAAGCAGAATGCTTGTCTTTTGATACTTCAGGAATGAGCTTCTGCACAAGTTCAACAGCTTTTTTAGAATTACTCACGGATGTTTCAATAATTTGTTGAACCGTGACATGATCATGGTTTGGGTGCCAACAATCGTAATCGGTTACCATGGCAAGCGTTGCATAACACATTTCAGCCTCCCGGGCGAGTTTTGCTTCAGGCATGTTTGTCATTCCTATCACATCACATCCCCAAGACCGATACATTTTTGATTCGGCTTTCGTTGAAAACTGAGGTCCTTCCATCACAAGGTAAGTCCCATTTCGTACAATAGGAAAATCTAATGCTTTTCCTTGTTGTTCTAAATGATCACCTAATCTGTGACAAATCGGTTCTGCTAAAGAAACATGCGCTACACATCCGGTTTCAAAAAAGCTCTTTTTTCTTGCAATGGTTCTATCAATAAATTGATCAACGACAACAAATGTTCCAGGAGATAATTCTTCTTGCAAAGAACCCACCGCACTTATCGAAATAATTTGAGTGACACCTAATTTTTTTAAAGCAAAAATATTCGCTCGATAATTAATTGATGAGGGGGAAATGAAGTGCCCACGACCATGTCTTGGCAAAAATGCAAAGCGACATCCTTGAATGTCACCTAGCATGATTTGGTCAGATGGATGACCAAAAGGCGTTTCCACTGTTACCCATTCCTGATTTTCTATACCTTGTAACTGAGAAATTCCACTTCCACCAATCAATCCAATCATTCTAATCACCTAAAATTTTTCTTTTTAATTTAATTTTTGTCATTTGATTCAAGTGTTCAACAACACCTGAGCCAAACTTCTCATTAACCAATTCTAAATATTTAGGATGGGTAAAATATTTCATAAACGCTTCATCTCTAAACTTTAAAACTTCTGCATTGGTTAATTTTTCAGTTCTTAATGGAAAAGCTTCATAACTGTGTTGTGAATATCCAATCCATGATTCTGGAAGTGGCCATTCATTTTCAACCGCCATATCATAAAGTTTAGATCCTGGATAAGCCATCGCACAGTAGAAGTTTGCGAATTCACAATTAGCTTCCAAAGCCAAATCTAGGGTTTCTTGCATTGACTCGTGTGTATCGTCTGGCAACCCAAAAATATAGTTACCAATCACGTATATTCCAGCTTCTTGAATTTTTCGAACTGTTCCGATGATATCAATTGATCCAAAGCGTCCTTTTTCAACACCATCACGTACATGCTTACTACCTGACTCAATCCCTAGTGCTAACCAACGAACACCTGCACGTTTTAATTTATCCAAAAATTCATCTTTTACAGTATCGACACGTGCGTATGCCCAAATATTTAAATCGTATCCTCGTTCAATAATTTTATCGCAAATACCCATCACATGAGCTGCTTTTAAAACAAACATCTCGTCAACAAATTTGATATTTTTAACACCATATTTATTCACTAACACATCAATTTCTTCGATAACTGAATCGGGAGACCACATGCGATAGGAAGAACGACCAAATGGGGCATTAATACAACAAAAAGTACATTTGTATGGACAGCCCAAACTGGTATGCATCGACACGTAAGGTTGTCTATCAAAAATATGATCGAAACAATGCCAATTGTGCGCACGATATTTTTCCATGGGCAGTAAATCCCAGGCTGCTCCTGGCATTTCTTGATCAAGTTCTTTCATCAACAAACCGGGTTCATTACGTTTAACTGCATCATTTTCCCAATACCACATGCTGGGTACGTCACTGAAATCTTGATGACCTTCTTTCAATGCTTTTAAGGTCATATAGATGGTTTCAGGACCTTCTCTATCACATACAAAATCAACATCTTCTTCTCTTAATGTACGCTCAGGCAAAGCTGATGGGTGCGTCCCTGTAATTAAGATTTTGACCCCTGGAATTTTTGCCTTAATTTCCGTACAAGTTTCACCGGCTGCTGGCATATTTTGTGTCGACGCAGAAGGTTGGAATCCATAAACGACCATCACAACTAATGTTGGGTTGTAATGATCTTTAATATAATTCGCAACACCTTCAGGACTGAAGTTATTTGCAGGAGCATCAACAATAGCAACACTAAATCCTTTACGTCGAATGTATTCAGCAAACATGGCTGCAAGTGATGGCGGCTCAATTGCTGAAAAATCATTACCTAATTCTTGATAAACGGCTTTTCTATCGCCGGGATTTACAAAAACAACATCAATATTTTTCATAATGCTTTATCCTTAAACATTACTGTATAACGAATTTTTAATCATGGTGTAGCCTTTGATCAATTCTGAAATTCCCTGATCAAGACCAACAACCGTTTGAAACCCTGTATTTGCTAGTTTTTCATTTGAAACGATATAGTTTCTCTGGTCAGGATCTTTTCCTACTGGCGCGTCAATGACCACGAAATCAGGAATTTGCTTCTGAATTCGTTCACATAATTCTTTCTTAGAAATGTTCGCTTCTGATAAGCCCACATTATAGATATTGCCTTTCATCTTATCAAAATTCGCAATACCATGTTGGAAAACGCGTGAGACATCACGTACATGTACATAATTTCTTTTAAAACTGCTTTCAAACAACACCACAAATTTATCGTGCACAGCTCTATAGGTAAAATCATTCACCAATAAGTCAATTCTCATACGAGGTGACATTCCAAATACGGTCGCTAAACGAAAGCTAATCGCATTCGGATGTTGTAATAATTTTTCCTCAACCTTCACTTTTTCTTTTGCATATAACGAAATTGGACGAAGTGGTGATTCTTCAGTACAGTAATTATTTTCATCACCTGACCCATAGGCACTATTGGTGGTTGGCATTAAAATGCGTTGGTCTTTAGAGATCAACGATAACATCATTTCAATCGCATCATGGTTGACTGTTGTTGCGCCAACAGGATCTTGATTACATAAGGGGGCACCTACCAATGCCGCTAAAGGAATAATGACATCTGCATCTTTAACCGCTTTTTGCATGGTTTCTTTGATACGAATATCACCCTTCATCACATTAAAATTGGGATGATAGCAAATGTGTTGTAAGCTGGTTTGTTTATAATAAAAATTATCTAAAACGGTTACTTTATGCCCTGCATTTAATAAATCAGGCACCAACACTGATCCTATATACCCTGCTCCACCTGTTACTAAAATATTATACGTCATTTTATCATCCCTCTCGTTAAACCATTTCTGTCGTTATTTCTTTTGAATTCATAAAAAATATTTGTTTTTCCAATCCTTCACATAAAGTGTGGTAAACCATAATATGCATTTCTTGAATGGTGCTGGTGTATTGACCTGGCACAATTAAACAATAATCTGCATACATTTTAGCTTCACCGCCTTGATAACCTGTCAGTAGCACACTAGGTATACCTTTTTCATTACAGACTTTTAATGCCTCTATAATATTGGGTGATTGACCAGATGTGGTAATGGCTAAAAAGATATCTTTCTCCGTCGCTTTTGCTTGTAGCTGCCGAGAGAATACTTTTTCATAGCCATAATCATTGCCGATTGCCGTTAAAATTGAAGTGTCTGTTGTAAGCGCTTCCGCAGGTAATGGCGCTCTATCTTGCGCAAGTTTACTAACAAACTCTGCCGCTAGATGTTGTGCATCTGCAGCTGAGCCACCATTTCCAGCAATATAAACCCGCCCACCTTGACGGTATTGGCGGAACATCACTTGCATCACTTCTTCAAACTGTTGCATAAAGTTATTATTCGCAAGCATCTGCTGGGAAGCTGTCATATTTTCTTTCAAATTACGCTTAAGTATATCCTGTACATTCATCCAAAAATCCTTATTTATATCAAACATTCCATCCGTTGTTTAAACTGATAGTAATCTTCTGGGATACCAATATCGATAAAACTTTCTTCAAATAATGCAGCGTAAATGCGTGCACTAGATTGACTTAGTTTTGCAAATACATCCTTTTCAAGTGAACATGCTTCTGTTGTCCATTCACATTTCTGAAAAGCTAGGGGATTCATCAAATAGACCCCTCCATTCACCCAAAAATTATCGGGATTCAACTGCACTTGATGAAAATCCAATTGTCCCTGTTTATTAATCAATGGCAAGGGCATATAACGTTGTTGGTTACTCGACTCAAATGCAGAAAACATCACATCTGCATGATTCATTTGAGCTTTCATCTTTAATTTTGACAAAGAGACTTCAAAATACGTATCACCATTGAGCACCAAGACAGGGGCTTGGGTGTCCACTTGTTTTAAAGCGAGTAACAGTCCACCACCAGTTCCTAAGGGTTGATATTCGATGGCATAACTTATCTTAGCATCCTGAAATTCAGTACCCAAATTCTGCACAATATGTTGGTGCATATATCCCACAGACAAAATGAAATGTCGGATTCCCTGTTGGTACCAATAATCCATTAAATACACTAAAAATGGTTTATTACCGATTGGTGCCATTGGCTTAGGAACATCTGAGACAGCTGCACGCAATCTTGTTCCTAAACCACCAGCTAAAATAATGGCTGTATCAACCTTCATTTTATGCTTCACAAACCATCGTTTCTTTTACTGAGTTTAGTATTTTACAAATTTCATCAATTTCAGCATTGGTAATATCTGGAAAATTACCAATATAAAAACCAAAGAAATGAATATGTTCAGTTTCAGGGAATTGTTGATGGTAATTTTGTGGCACGATTCCTTTTAAATACGGTTGACGCAATTGATTACCACCACCAGCACTGCCTCTTCTAAATTCAATTCCTGCAGCTCTCATGGTTTTCATTAAATGCTCTGCCAATTCCATGTCAGCATTTTTTAATATTAAATTAAAAGCATAGTTGCTTGAGCCTTCTAATTTAAAATCAGTACGATATAAATCTTTATCTATCTGACTTAAAAATCTTTTTAAATTTCGGGTACGACGCTCAACGTTTTCATCCAAACGCTTTAATTGTGAACGGCCTAAAATCCCACCCAATTTTGTATTTCGAACATTATATGCGGGATATGCAAATATAAAATCTGGGTTTAATTCTGGATTTTCTGCTTTAAATGTATTTTTAACCGTTTCATCATTAGACTCACGCACCATTCCATGTGAACGCAACATACGTGCTTGTTGATAAACTTCACAATCATTGGTACAAATCATACCACCTTCAATGGTACTCATATGATGTGCATAATAGAAAGAAAAGTTTGAGATCCAGCCAATGCTTCCTAAACGGTTGCCATTATGTGTGGCACCGTGAGATTCACAAACGTCTTCAATCAATGGAATATTGCGTTTTTCAAGCTCAGCCACCAATTCATCGGTTAAACCATCAAACCCTTGTACGTGGGTTAAAAATACGGCTCTTGTTTTATCTGTAATTTTTTCAAGTATTTGTTTAGGGTTCATCGCCAATGATTCCGGATCGATGTCCACAAAAACCGGTGTAAAACCATTTTGTAATACAGATGCCACATCAGAAATCCAAGTTAAAGGGGGGACAATTACCTCGCCACTTTCTGGATGATGAATTTTTAAAATAGCCATGGTTAGTAAATTGGCAGACGCTCCCGAATTGATAAATACGCTATACTTAACGCCTAACCACTCAGACCACTCTTGCTCGAATGCACGTACATTTGCACCGTGGGTTAAAATAGGATCGTCTTGTTTTAAATAGTCAATTAACGTATCTAAATCTTCTCTTAAAATATTATTTCTCATCAATGGAAAACGCATGATTCATCCTTTTATTAAAACTTAAACTGTCTCGAAGACACTTTTTATTTGTTCAGCCATCCCCTGAATACCTAAACCAATTTGTTCATGTAATTCATTTCGGCTTCCTAACTCAAATCGATATGATCCTTGTACCCCAAAATTTAGTAATTTTTTATTTGGCGTATGTTGATTCATCCAATTCATTAACATCATGTCCATGCCGCCCCGCCCTACAAATCCTTCTTCCATCGAAACGATTTGAGAAAAAGGAGTCAGAGCTTCTAATAATTTAGGCGTTGAAAAGCCCGAGAGATTATATAAATCAATCACTGTGGCATGAATACCTTGTTCTTTTAATTCTTCGGCAACTTTTAAGGCACTATGCACCATATATCCTGTGGCTATTAAGCAGATATCCTTGCCCGTTGATAAGACCTGAAATCCTCGGGACAATTGAATATCTTCTTCGCTATATAATGCAGGTAATACTTGTGCATCTAAACGCAAATATTTAGGACCGGGTTGAGTAATACACTGATTAAATAAAGCACCTGCCGTTATAGAATCCGCAGGTGAAAATAATCCCATATTTGGCATAGCCCGCATAATGGAAATATCTTCATAACATTGGTGTGTTGGTCCAGAGACCACATAACTATACCCTGCACCGACTCCAATTAAAGTCACATTCATATCACGAATGGTCGATAATAATGCTAAATTTACTCGTGTTTGTTCATAACAACGCATGGTAATAAAAGGGGCAATCGCATAAGCAAATACTTTAAATCCCTCTAATGCCAATCCTGCTGTAATATTAATTAAATTTTGTTCGGCAATCCCAACATTTACAAAACGATTTGGAAAATGCTCTCGAATGCCATCTAAAATCGGCGAACCAAAATCAGCACTGACAAAATAAATTGAAGGATCCGCATGCATGGCATTTAATATTTGATGTAAGAATACATCCCGCATGGCCACTGGTTTAAAACTCATACCCCTTCCTCCGCTAAAATGGCATCTAAAACTTCTGGCTTAGGATTCATAATGTGGCACAAGCCCATATTTTCAATGGAAGGAACACCATTGCCTTTTTTGGTTTTTGCAATAATGACTTTTGGCTTTCCTGCATGGTGTGATTTTGCATGAGAGACAGCTTGATGCACGGCAACCACATCATGTCCATTATCAACGGTTACACAATCCCAGCCAAACGCTTCTAACTTCGCCGCTAAGGACAGATGATCAATAATATTTTTGGTATGGTCTAACATACTGATTCGGTTATCATCAACAATCAGATGCAAATTATCTAAACCATGATGAGCTGCAAACATAATCGCTTCCCAGTTTGCACCTTCATGCAATTCACCATCTCCTGTTACAACAAATACTTTTGTATCAGAACCTTTCGCTTTTAGTCCTAAAGCCATACCAGTTGCGACACCTAAACCATGGCCTAATGAACCATTAACCGTTTCATATCCGGGAATAATAGGATCTGGGATACCACCTAGAAAACTACCGGTTTGACAAACTTTTTCTAATTCAGATAAAGGAAAATAACCTAAATCCGCCAGAATGGGATACATACAAATGGAACCATGACCTTTGCTTATAATGCAACGGTCTCTTAAATCTGAATAAGGATCATCAGGATAAATATTTAAAATTCCACCATAATACAGCGATACGAAAATATCAATCGCCGACAAAGAAGACGCTATTCGCGTTTCTGGTGCTCGACGATGAATTTTTAGTGTTTCAAGCCAAACCCAACGTGACTTTTCCCTTAATAAATCTGCATCCATACATTAACACCTTATAAACCGTTTGGCTGATATAAAACTACTCGACTACCTGAGTCTTCAAATTTGAAAGGAACATGAATCAAATGATTCAATGCAAAACGAACTTTTTCTTGGAATTCAGGACGAACGAACAATAATAAAAACCCGCCACCACCTGCCCCTAAAATCTTTCCACCCGTCGCACCTGCTTTCATCGCTTCTTCATAAATGACATCAATTTCAGGCGTTGAAACTTTATTAGAAAGTTCTCGCTTATATAACCAACTATGATGTAATAATTTACCAAATTCTGAAATGGGTGTTACAGGATTATTTAAAATTTGCAAAGCCTCGCCAACCATTCCTTGCATGGTTTTCAATTCAACTTCGCGATTCTTTAGATTCTCGATTTTGGATTGGGCAATTTCGGAGGCAATTCTAGAAAAACCAGTAAAAAATAACATCAAATGACTTTCGAGTTCATCTTGTCGCACATTGGGAATAACCACTGGATTAACGACAACTGAACCGTTTTGTTTGAACTCAATTTTATTAAAACCACCATAGGCTGCTGAGGTTTGATCTTGGGAGCCGACATTTTCACCAATGACTTGTTGTTCTACATGAATGGCATCTAAAGCCAATTGTTCTTTTGATACAAGTTTGCCTTGCATGGCATTTAAAGCATTGATAAGACTAACAGTAAAAGAAGAGCTTGAACCCAAACCAGAACGTGCAGGTAAGTCACCATCATGATGAATTTCAATCCCTTGGTCCCAATTCATCCATTGTAATACAGCACGCACAGCAGGATGATTAAATTCTGAAGGATGATTGACTGTCTCAATTTTAGAATATGCGACACGATATTTATGTTCAAAAAAAGGAGGTAAATATCGGCAACTTAAATAACAATATTTATTAATTGTTGTCGCTAAAACCGTGCCACCATGTTCTTTATACCAAGTAGGATAATCTGTCCCACCACCAAAAAAAGAAACCCGAAAAGGGGTACGTACAATAATCATCCTGAAAACAATCCATGTGAAAATTATCAATAAACACTTAGAAGAATACCAAAAGCACGAATTAAATCAATGCTAATGCCCTATATTATTTTGATTTTTTATAATCACAAGCCGATTATATAGCGTTCGGAAAAAAAAATATGCGGTTAGGTACGTACGCCACTTTAAAGTTAATGTTTTATCTTTAAAAAATGAACGATAGAAATTTCCAAATAATGAAAAAAGATTTGCCTTATAAAGATTCGCAGTTAAATATTTATTAAATTTAAAATTTGAAACTGTTCCAAAAATAGTTTCAATTAAAGTTTTTGCACCCTGCTGCCTTAATGGAATTAAATCGATAAAAACTTGATCATCACCAAAGCGGTTTCGATTTTTATAAGTTTCATCAAATTCTGCTTTACCACTACGATAATGCCGGTGTTCAAAAATCACGTCTTTTAAAAAGATGGTACGATTAAATCCACTTTTTTTCACACGCTCAAAAATATCAAACAAATGAGTGTCAATGAATGCGCCTTTGTATTCAAGGGGAAATGGTTTAACCAAAAGTTCACAAGCTTTTCTGGACAAAATGGGAAATGTACATTTTCCTTTAAAGAGATCATTCGGATAAGCCAAATAAATCTTATCCGCAAATTGTGCATCAAATGCTCTAATTTTCTCATCCCATCCTGCCGTTTGAATTAGCATATCATCATTAATAAGAATAATGATTTCACCAGATGCTGCTGCGAGTCCTTGGGAATTATAAGTTCCCATACTTGAACGAGGTAAAATTATTTTCTTAATATTCAAACCTTCAAATAATACATCATGGCTCTGAATATCATCCTCATCCAATACAAGGATTAACTCAAGATTTTTTCTATGCAAAGTCTTTTCATAAATATTTACAAACAATCTATTTAATAGACTAGCTCTGCCCCTAGAAGGTAATAAAAGAGATATTTGCATATACATCCATATATAAAATTATTATATAATTTATCGTTAGAAATATGTATCATGTCGTCTTTCAAA
>DDPL01000014.1 GCA_002342175.1 Legionellales bacterium UBA2469
CATTTTCATGGAGTTACAACAGTCACTATTTTCTCAAATAATGCCACAGAAAATACATCATCATTTATGGTTCCACTTGGTAATTGCATAACTGATGCTTTCGACCAATTTTGACCATAATCATATGAAATATAGCTGATAGGATAACTTGTGCTGGCTGAGCTATTTCCACCATGTCCACTCACCATGCAAACGCCAGAGTAGGGCGCACATTTCACAGCATTCATTCGGTTAACATCTGAATCATTACTTGGAGGTGGGAGAACTATTGTTTTATCCCAATTTACACCACCATCATTAGAGACATACACCAGGGGATAAGCTGGATATCGATTGGTTGCTGAAGGTGAATACCACCCTGTAGCAACACATTTTTGACCAGAACTGTCACATGAAACATCGGATAAATTAATCACTTCAGCATCATTGGGACCTGGGGTAACGATGGTGCTTTGAATCCATTTTCCTCCTCCATCTTTTGAATGATAAATAACCGGTGTTTGTAAAGCCGTATTTGCTTTTTGCATCAAATATCCAGCTATCACACAATTATCATTAGAAGAACAGGTCGCTCCCTGTGGAACATACAAATATTTAGTTTGTATGGTGGGGGGGGGAATCTGTACATTTGAAAAATTCATTGGAAAATTATTGGAGGAGCCACGACCTACATTTATATATGTATTTCCATCGTATGCACCAACAACAATACACTTATCATCTTTGTCTAAGTTTGAGTGGTAGCAACTTATAGCATAGTTTTTAGCAACGGAATAATTTGGTGCCTGGTACCCTTGGGTCCAACTTATACCAAAATCTCTCGAATACCAAACATAAGCAAATGTTCCTGCCAATCCACCTGCGACGCAATGGCCCGTTTCGGCATTACAGTCCATATCCCAAACTTGGATTGGATACGAAGAAAGTCCTTGAACCATTTGACTGTCGTCGGCTTGAGTCCATGACATGCCTTTATCAAGCGAGTAGAAAACGGCTGGCTTATAATCCGAGTTACTTGTGCCGTAAAATCCGCCTACAATACAAGATGTTCCTTCATTTGAGCAAAAAATTGCCTTAAATTGATTGTTTATAAAATCCGTAGATGAATAAACATCCCATTTTGAATTATTTACTCCAGAATAAATGACTCCATTTACTTCTGTACCAGACACCACAGAATTTGTTCCAGACACCACAGAATTTGTTAAATATACAATTCTACTTGATTCACAATTTAATTGGTATTTTTGATTTAAACAAAGTGTGTTATTGATGACACCACTTGGGCCACTTATGGTCAATTGGATAGGAGAAGTATCGCTCACTGAATACACACAGGTTTGACCCTGCTGATCAGAGCAAGAATTATTCATAAATGAATATTCATTGGGTATTTTTATTCCTGCTTTTTGATAGGTACGACTTGGAGTATTTGTAGAAATTTCTACATTGATAGAGCCCTCAAGGGTCGGTGTATAGTGAAGATTAAACATTATTTACCACCATTTGAGAAAGTGATGACTGGAAAACATCGACAAAAAAAAATGATTTTTTCATTCTTAAATAAACCTTTAAATAATTAGTGATAAAACCAAGCTATTGGCATACATATTATTGGTTTGTAATGCATTTAGAACACCACTATTTTTGGGTGTTAATTGACTTTTCCCAAAATAGAAAAATTGATAACTCAACTCAAACTGATTAGATAACCTAAGACCCAAACCCGCATTCACACTAAATTGTGCTCGCGTACTTGAAGTAAATGTATGGCTTGAGAGACTATATCTATTAAGAGGCCTTTCCGAATAGTTATAAAGAGAAATGATATTGGGTCCAACACCCGCATGAATGATAATTGACCTGGGCAAATTTGAAAAATGAAATTGTTTCTGACCGGATATGTAAATGGGTGTATTAATAACATTATAGTTATAATCCAAATTATTAAAAAAATACCCTTCCTGTATAATAGAACCAGAGACTCCTGTGGTATTGAAATAAAAAATATGCACCCCAAGCTCAGTGTCTTTAAAATGTGATGGAACATAAAAACCGGCGCCAACTAAAACATTCTGTTGAGTTGAGGAATTGAGCGTATAATCATTTCCAATCAAATCCGCCATGTTTATATGTTGTAACTTCCCTTCCCTGGCATTGAAATAGCCCACGTCTAAAAAAAATTTTGCGTTATTCATCGATGAAATAAGACTTTTTGCATTGGCTGAGAAAGATAAAAGAAACAAACCCAAAAAAAGAAGATAAATTTTCAAATTATTAAATCCTTTTCATAACTGAATTTTAAAAAATATAATTTTTACACCAATCATACATCATTTAATTTCATTTCACAAATTATGTATTGGTTCAATAGATATGAGACTAAGCGACCTCCAGATAATGTTGTTGATAATAGCTCGCTGAGGTTCTAAAAAATCCCCATTTATTGTCTTCCTTGTATCTTTATACCTATCACTTAATGTGATTAAATATTCAAGGGCAGTTGGATAGGGATAAATATGCCGGTGACTTCCTTAGGCTCAAAGCCTGTCGGGGAGATTTTAGCAACTTATCCCACACTTTATTCATATAGACGGGACGGTATCTCCCACAATTCAATGCGGGTAGAAAATTAACCCTTGATGTTTGTATTTATCCAAAATAAAAAAAGGATTATTCCCGAATATAGATGTAACGTGCTATAATGAGAATCATTGCTTTAAATTGTGTACAAAATGAACGACGTGAATAAGAAAAAGATTGTTATTGAAGGGGTTACCCCACAAGGCAAAGCTTTTCGCCCTAGTGATTGGGCTGAACGCATGAGTGGTACACTTGCGAGCTTTAAAAATCGTCGAATTCATTACTCTCCATTGCTTCAACCTACTGTCAATACGGAAGGTTACAAATGCGTGGTGCTCGATCCGAAACTGAAAGAAACCAGCCCTCAGATTTACCAATCCATCATTGAATTTGCAAAATCAAATAACCTTAAAATATGTGGTGAGGACGAACACGAATCCACTGAAACAACAAAATGAGTTAATAACTTACTTCACTTTGGTAAAGAAGTCCCGAATTCCTCCAATAAAGATGTCTAAACACTCTACCGTAAAATCAAGATTGATGGATGCAATACCGGCAATTATATAAGCAAAAGGGAGATACGGGCTTTTATAACCACTCGGCCCTGGCTCACTTGCATGAATGCTCATCAGAACACCTCGCGTAAACCAGACCACGCCCGCAATCTGCATAATCGCCTTTACAGCGGTATATTCATCAATAGGCTTAATGGGCTTATAACTCAATAACGCATCTGTTCCAAAAAAAGAAACGCTCAAGACATCAAGGGTAGATGGGAAATAAATAAATGCCGTTCCAACCAAAATTTTTACAATCGAGGGCATTTTTCCGTCACTTCCACCATGCCGACCCGCGCCAAATGCCGATAAAGCCAAAATACCATCCATTAAAATAACCAAGCCCATCAAATAAACCAAATAAAAAAGCAAACGCTCCACTTTCGCCATGGACGTCGATAAATTAACTAACATTTGTATAAAATCAGGCTGGGTCACAATTCATTTTAGTTAATGAAGTTAATTTAAGTATACAACAGTTTAAAAAAACACATAATTTTTTTTATTGCCACACTTATAATAACTATAATGAGGTCATTTTCGCTGATTTTCGATGATTTTACTTGCAAAATTTATAAAAACTCATATATTTAATTAAATTTGTATGAGAAAAAATTATTATTCCTATGGCTATCAATGAGTTACAGCTTTTGCTTACGGAAATTCACTGGATTTCCCCTCGAGTCAAACATTTTATTGGTGAACTCATCACCGACGAACCTTTCAATTTTATTGCAGGGCAGTTTATAACCATCTTATTTCAACACGAAGATAAATTGCTTCGTCGCAGCTACAGTATTGCAAATTCACCAAAAAATTCGTTACGGATTGAGTTTGCAGCAGGCCAAGTCGATGGTGGTCCTGGAACAGCGTATTTATTTAGTCGTCAACCAGGCGATACTTTAAAAATCACCGGCCCCTTTGGACGATTGATTTTAAAAGATGATTTGCCC
This sequence comes from Legionellales bacterium UBA2469, assembly GCA_002342175.1. Lineage (GTDB taxonomy): Bacteria > Pseudomonadota > Gammaproteobacteria > Legionellales > Legionellaceae > UBA2653. The sequence continues at coordinate 4,097 of DDPL01000014.1, forward strand.
TTTAAACGATTGGTTTTGGTCGCAACCAGCACCGGCATTACCCCCTATCGCTCGATGTTACCATTATTAGAACAACACCCATCGCTTCAAGTCGAGATTATTGAAGGTGTAGGACACAAAGAGGATATTTTGTTTGAGCATGATTTTCTAGAAGCACAAAAACAATCACTCCATATCCGTTTTCACGCTGCATTAAGCCGTGAAAAAGAAACCCAAGCTCCCCACCATTATCTTGGACATGTTCAAGATGTATTAAATCAATTGCAGTTAAATGCATCAGAAGATTTGATCTATTTATGTGGCAACCCCAGCATGATTGATGATACAACTGCGCAATTACAAAATCAGGGCTTTAATATTCAACAAATTATTCGAGAAAAATATCTATCCCGATAAATGAACTTCACTTATAATTTGCAACAATTTTAAAATATGCATAAATCCTTGGAGGAAAGCGAATGCAAGAATTTAATCAAATGTCTGAAACCATGGAACAATTGGTTCAACATCAAAAAGGTATCTTAGCTGCCGACGAAAGCACCGCAACGATTGCCAAACGTTTTAACAGTATTCATATTGAAAATACCGAACAAAATCGTCGCGATTATCGTGAAATGCTTTTCACCACACCTCAACTTGAACAGTACATTAGCGGCGTTATCTTATTTGAAGAGACCTTAGGACAAAAAACACATGATGGCATTCCTTTTGTTGAATTATTAAATGGCAAAGGCATTGTTCCAGGCATTAAAGTGGATAAAGGATTGGTCAACCTCAGCGGCTCACACGATGAAAAAATTAGCATCGGCTTAGACACCCTCCCTGAGCGTTTGGCTCAATACAAACAAATGGGTGCAAAGTTTGCTAAATGGCGCAATGTGTTTTCAATTTCCGACACAACACCAACACCCAAAGCAATTCGTGCAGGTGCTGAAGTTTTAGCACGCTACGCAAGCGATTGCCAAGAAATGGGTATTATTCCAATTGTTGAACCTGAAATCTTAATTGATGGCAACCATACCATTATGCAAGCTGCAGCTGTTAGCTCTCACGTTTTACATGAAGTTTTTGATGCTTTATTCAAAAATCATGTTCATTTAGAGTTAATGATTTTAAAAACCAGCATGATCACAAGTGGCATTCAACATCAACCGTTTAGCACCCCTGAAGAAGTTGCTGAATACACGATGATGGTTTTTATGAATCATGTCCCAGCTGCCGTTCCAACCATTAACTTCTTGTCTGGTGGACAAACCCCGGAACAATCAGCGATTAACTTAAATGCCATGAACATGTACGGTCCTCACCCATGGAATTTAAGTTTCTCTTATGGACGAGCATTACAAGACCACAGCTTAAAAACGTGGGCTGGAAAAACCGAAAATGTTGCCGCAGCACAGAAAGCCCTCTTTGCTGCAGCGAAACAAAATGGCTTGGCTTGTACTGGAGAATTAACTTCTCAAGAAATGGCAACGGCCTAAAAATAGGAGCACCATTTTGTAAAAAAAACAAAGTGGTGCAATTTTTAATAAAATTAGCGATAATACATCATTTTAATATTGTGTCCATCGACACGTGTTTATTGAGAGTCATTTATGGATATTCGAAAAATACGTAAGTTAATTGAATTGCTCAAAGAAACTGGTATTTCTGAAATTGAAATTAAAGAAGGTGAAGAATCTTTACGTCTAAGTTGCTTCCATCAAGGACATACGCCTGTAGCAATGCCACAGATTACGCCTTTTGCACATCATCATGTTGAAATACCTGTGGCAGGCTCAAGTGAACATGTTGCAGCGCCTGCAAAAGAGACTGTTTCTGGTCACCAAATTTGCGCTCCCATGGTTGGTACATTTTACGGTGCCTCATCACCCGATACGCCTGCCTTTGTTAAAGTCGGACAAAAGGTGAGTGTTGGTGATACCATTTGCATCATTGAAGCCATGAAAATGTTCAATGAAATCGAAGCCGATCGAGCAGGAACCATTCGTTCAATTCTTATTGAGAACGGTGCACCTGTCGAATTTGGTCAACCTTTATTTGTGATTGAATAACGGATTTCAAGCATGTTAAGCAAAATTTTAATTGCCAACCGCGGTGAAATTGCTTTAAGAATTTTACGCGCATGTAAAGAACTGGATATCAAAACCGTTGCGGTTTATTCCGAAGCCGATAAAGATTTACTTCATGTTCGACTTGCAGATGAAACCGTATGTATTGGACCAGCTCCATCGCAAAAGAGCTATCTGAATATTCCGGCTATCATTTCTGCCGCAGAAATTACCGATGCTGTTGCGATTCATCCAGGTTATGGGTTTTTATCTGAAAACGCTAATTTTGCCGAAATTGTTGAACGAAGTGGCTTTCAATTTATCGGTCCTCGTCCAAAAAACATACGCTTAATGGGAGATAAAGTTTCTGCCATTGCTGCGATGAAAGAAGCGGGTGTTCCTTGTGTTCCTGGCTCGGATGGTCCTCTAGGAGACAATGACACCACCAATTTAAGCCTTGCTAAAAAGATTGGTTACCCAGTGATTATCAAAGCCGCTGGTGGCGGTGGTGGCCGTGGTATGAGGGTTGTTCACTCGGAATCCAACCTCATCAATGCGATAGCATTAACCAAAAGTGAAGCGAAAGCAGCATTTCAAAATGACATGGTTTACATGGAAAAATTCCTTGAAAATCCAAGGCATATTGAATTCCAAGTTCTGGGCGATGGCAAAGGGAATGCGATTCATTTAGGTGAACGCGATTGTTCCATGCAACGTCGTCATCAAAAAGTTGTCGAAGAAGCACCTGCGGTCGGCATTTCAGAAAAATTACGACAAGAAATGGGCGCTTGTGTCGTCAATGCTTGTAAAAACTTGAAATACCGAGGAGCAGGTACATTTGAGTTCTTATACCAAGATGGTTGTTTTTATTTCATTGAAATGAATACTCGAATTCAAGTTGAGCATCCTGTAACTGAATTGATTACCGGTGTTGATTTGGTGAAGGAACAAATTAAGATTGCCAGTGGTTTACCCCTGTCTTACCAACAGTCCGATATCAAACTTAAAGGTCATGCGATAGAATGCCGAATCAATGCAGAAGATGCAAAAACATTCATGCCTTGTCCTGGTAAAATCAACTGGATGCATACACCTGGTGGTCCTGGTATTCGATTTGACTCACATATTTACTCAAGCTATACCGTTCCTCCTAATTACGATTCCATGATTGCCAAGCTGATTAGTTATGGTGATACACGTGAATCTGCATTGGCTAGAATGCGACAAGCTTTAGATGAAATGGTGATCGATGGTATCAAAACCAATATCGAATTACACCAAAAAATCATGCGTAACACTGGATTTAAAACGGGTGGCATGAATATTCATTATCTTGAGAAGATGTTAAAAGAAGAAGTCTAAAGATGTGGCAACTTGAAGTCCTTACCAATGATCAATGCTCGGAGCAAATTGAAGCAATTTTAGATGGAACAGAAACTTTATCAGTATCCCTCGTGGATGCTGGTGAGGATATTATTATTCAACATGAGCTTCATGAAAAACCACGCTGGTCTGTGGTTAAAATTGAAGCACTATATGAACATGAATCTGAAATTGATCAAGTGATGGCTGTTTTAAAAGCTGAAAAATTTGATGCGGCCGTTGAAAAACGTGAACTTGAACAAAAAAATTGGATGATCTACAGCCTCAAAGATTTTCAGCCCATTTTAATTGCTGGACGTTTGTGGATTTTTCCCCATTGGCTAGTACCTGATGAACCACCTTCACCTCATGTGGTCATTGATCCTGGATTTGCATTTGGAACAGGACAACATTCGACCACAAAAATGTGTTTAGAGTGGCTGGCCACTCATGATGTCAAAGATAAAGTTCTTTTAGATTATGGTTGCGGTTCAGGAATTTTAGGTATTGCAGCCTTACGCATGGGTGGAAAAAAAACATATGGTTTGGATATCGACCCCCAAGCTTGTGAAGCTAGTTTAGAAAATGCGCAGTTAAATCAAATTACGCAAGAAGAGTTTACTATTTCTTTGGATAGAACCCCTATCCCAGCGCATGTGGACATCATCATGGCAAATATTGTCATGAATACACTGTTAGAGTTCCGGGATTATTTCTATGACACATTAGAAAATAATGGTGATTTGATTTTATCGGGCTTACTGCGAGAACAAATTCCAATTGTTATTGAACACTATCAACAACGATTCACATGGATTGATACCCAATACGATTTGGATTGGGGTTTGATTATTTTTAAGAAGCGATAAATAAATGCGAATTTTAGGTATTGAGTCTTCATGTGACGAAACAGGTTTAGCGATTTACTGTCAACAACAGGGCTTGATAAGCCATGTCTTACATAGTCAAATCAAAGCTCATCAACGCTATGGTGGCGTGGTTCCTGAATTGGCATCTCGAGATCACATTCGTCATATAATTCCATTATTAAACCAAGTTCTAAATCAAGCGAATCTACATTTAAGTGACATCGATGCGATTGCCTATACCGCAGGTCCAGGATTAATTGGCGCATTACTGGTCGGGGCTTGTTTTTCTAAAAGCCTTGCCATAGCTCAAAATATTCCCGCTATTGCCGTGAACCATCTTGAGGCACATGTTTTAGTAGCACAAATGGAAAACGCCGAGATTCAATTCCCATTCTTAGCCCTATTGGTCTCTGGTGGCCATACCCAATTGATTTGGGCAAAGGCTTTAGGCAACTATGAATTGCTGGGTGAAACCATCGATGATGCTGCGGGCGAAGCATTCGACAAAACTGCAAAAGTGATGGGCCTACCTTACCCAGGTGGCAAGATTTTATCCGATCTTGCTGACGAAAACGCACCAAAACTTCCTCCCTTTCCACGCCCAATGCTCGATAGGCCTGGATTTGATATGAGTTTTAGTGGCTTAAAAACCCATGCCCGATATGCTTGGGAGCAATCTGCACAAGATGATATGAGTCGCGCATCAATTGCATATGCTTTCCAAAATGCAGTGGTAGATACTTTGGTTGCCAAATGCCAACGAGCAATTTTACAAACAAGTGCAACACAACTTGTGTTAGCGGGAGGCGTAGCGGCCAATACCTCCTTGCGCGAGAAAATTCAGCATATGACGCAAAAACACCAGTGTAAGGCCTATTACCCTTCTCTTGGTTATTGTACAGATAATGGAGCCATGATTGCGTATACAGGTATGCAATATTTTAAAGCAGGGATTCAAGACCCTGATCATGCCATCAACGTGAAAGCTCGCTGGCCATTAACGAATCGAAGTTAAAATTTTATTTTACTTTCTTCACCTTTCGTCAGACGCTGAATGTTTTCACGATGTTGCGCGATAATCATTAAAGCCATGAGCAACATAGGTAAAAATATTCCACTATTGACAAGCGTAATCACCGCAACAATAGGGGCAAATAAAACCATCACAATCGAAGCAACTGAAGAATATTTTAGGACTTTGGCAACAATCACCCATAAAGCTAAGCAAATCGCTCCTAGAAAAAGATTCATGCCAAAAAAAGAACCCAATGCCGTTGCAACACCTTTTCCGCCGTGAAATTTAAAGAAAATTGGAAACATATGCCCCGAAACCGCCACCAATGCAGCCCAACCTAGAAAAACGGTCGGCATGTCAGCTAAACGCGCTAGCAAGACAGGAATGGTTCCTTTTAACATATCCCCCAGTAAAACCATCGCAGCGTATTTTTTGCCATGCAAACGAAGCACATTTGTAGCACCTGGGTTTCCAGATCCCCCTTCTCTGGGATCAGATAAATTAAAAATCCGGCATACAATGATTGCCGAACACAAAGAGCCCGATAAATAACTGATGATGATGATTAAAAAGCCCCATATGAATACCATTGCATCCAATTCTTCCATATCCCTATTTCCTTTAAATTCAAAAATTTTATTCTAGCGATAAATGCTTCTTTTATCAAAAGTTATTCCAAGAACATCTGTAACCATTCATTATTATATTTCAAACCGAATGTGGTGTTTTGCCATTCATGTTCGCGTAAATTTATCCAACCTTTTTCTGCAGCAATGCGTAGAAATGGTGTTAATCGCTCTAACGGTAAACCTGTGCGTTCCTGAAAAATATGTTTAGAAATTGGGCGTAATAAGCGTGTTGCATTGAGCATAAATTCAAAACATATTTCACTAGCCGTATCGATTTGTTTTTGTTCTGCCATAAACGAATGATGCGATTGCATATAACTTTTGGGTTGCCGAACTTTTGCCGTACGAACATACTGACTAGGTGCTTGCGTTAATTTACCATGTGCACCTGCACCAATACCATAATAATCGCCAAATAACCAATAATTTAAATTATGCTGCGCGTAGGCTTGATGTTTCGCAAATGCAGAAACTTCATAGCGCTCAAATCCCGCATCTTGTAATAGCACATAACCTGTCTGTTCAATCTGCTCAAAGACCTCATCTTTGGGTTGTTCTGGGGGACGTTTATAAAACAAAGTATTGGGTTCTATGGTCAACTCATACCATGATAAATGCTCGGTTTGCCATGAAAGGGCCGTTTTTAAATCCAAAGCAGCATCTTCGACGGATTGTCCCGGCAATCCATACATCAAATCCAGATTGATGCGTGCAAATCCAGCTTGTTGTGCGGTTTCAATTGCAAGCTGTGCCATTTTTCCATCATGAATACGGCCTAATCGTTTTAAAAACACATCGTGAAACGATTGCACACCAATCGATAAACGATTAATACCCACATCATAAAATTCTTTAAATCGTCCTAGTTCAAGTGTTCCCGGATTGGCTTCAATGGTAATTTCCATCTCAGGACTCCAATTCATCACTTTTTTTAACCCAGAAAACAAGTACTCATAAGCTTCTGCACTAAATAGACTCGGCGTACCTCCCCCTATAAAAATAGAATGACAGGTTGTACGTGGGAAGGATTGAGCATCTATTTCAATATCTCGCAATAGACAATTAACATAATGCATTTCATGCATATCTTCATTTTTTTGATGTGAATTAAAATCACAATAGGGGCATTTCTTAATACACCATGGAATATGAATATACAAACTTGTTGGGATGTTCATCTTTTTAGTACAGCTGAATAAAAATCAATGATATCATAATTCCAATTTTATTTTGAATGAGGTTAATCATGGTGAATCGACGCGTTAAAGTTGCCATTACTGGAGCAGCTGGTCAAATTGGATATGCTTTATTATTTCGTATCGCATCAGGTCAAATGTTTGGTCACAATGTAGATGTTGAATTAAGCTTATTGGAACTTGAACAATCCCTACCTGCCCTTGAAGGGGTTACCATGGAATTAATGGATTGTGCATTCCCTCGTTTAAAACAGATTACCATCACATCGGATTTAAATACAGCCATGCGCGATGTGAACTGGGCATTATTGGTTGGTTCTGTTCCTCGTAAACAAGGCATGGAACGTTCTGATTTGCTTCAAATCAATGGCAAAATATTTATTGACCAAGGTCGTGCCATTAATAACAATGCAAGTTCGAATGTTCGCGTTTTTGTTGTTGGAAATCCTTGTAATACCAACTGCCTCATCGCCAAACATCATGCGCCAGATATTCCAGCGAATCGTTTTTTTGCCATGACCATGCTCGACGAATTACGAGCAAGAGCTCAATTGGCGGCCAAAGCCAACATTGATGTAGAAAACATTTCACAAATGACCATTTGGGGAAATCACTCATCAACACAATTTCCTGACTTTTACAATGCAAAAATTGATGGTCTTCCTGCAACCAAAGTTATCGAAGATGAGCCGTGGTTTAAAAATGATTTTATACCTACGGTTCAACAACGCGGTGCAGCAGTAATTAAAGCACGGGGAGCCTCTTCTGCAGCATCTGCAGCCAATGCCATCATTCATAGCGTTCAAATGTTAACAAATGATACGCCTCAAGGAGAATCTTTCTCAATGGCCCTTTCTTCAAATGGGGAGTATGGTGTTGATAATGGATTGATCTTCTCATATCCTTGTATTCGGCGTCATGGTGCGGTTCGAACCTTCGGCGGTGAAACAGGCGCAATAGAAGTTGTCGAAAACCTTCCGATGAATGACTATGCTCAAGAGAAATTTAACGCAACACTTAAAGAGCTACGCGACGAAAGAGACATGGTGAAATCTTTAGGTCTATTAGACTAATCATCTGAAAATCATGGGGGTGGTCGAGAATACTATCCCCATTTCGTCAAATTCGGATAAATTTTTACTGAAATATACTTGACGAAAACACAAATGCGCAATAAAATTGCCAACTCTAATATTATAAACTTTTTCTATTAAAGATTAACAATTGAGGGTTATTCAATGCCAACAATTCGCGTCAAAGAAGGCGAAAATCCAGAATATGCACTACGTCGCTTTAAGCGTTCATGTGAAAAAGCAGGTCTTTTAACCGAACTGCGTCGTCGTGAGTTTTACGAAAAACCAACTGCTGAGCGCNNAAAAGAAAGCAAGCAGCTGCTGTTAAACGTTATCAAAAGAAATTAGCTCGTGAAGCTATTGCAACCCGTATGAGCAAAGGCAGAAGAAGACGTTCATGATCCAAAAAGCCGACATTCAACAAGAACTTCATCAATGCATGCGCTCTGGCGACAAAGCTAAAGTACAAGCATTGCGTTTAGTGTTGGCCGCGATCAAACAGGTTGAAGTCGATGAACGAATTGAAGTTGACAGCAACCGGTTATTGGCCATTTTAAGCAAGATGGCCAAACAACGCCAAGAATCTATCGAGCAATACCTCAAAGCCAATCGTCAAGACTTGGTCACCCAAGAGCAATATGAACTTGATTTGATTCAATCATACTTACCTCAGCCCTTCTCAGAAACTGAAATCTTAAACATGATTGAAACATCAATTCAGGAACTGAATGCGACCAGTATTCGAGACATGGGTAAAGTGATGAATGTGTTGAGACCTCAACTGACTGGTCGAGCAGACTTATCGAAAGTCAGTGAACTCATTAAACAAAAATTACCCAACTAACGACCGCTCCCATGGCCGGCACGATACCGCAAAACTTTATCGATGAACTGATACAAGCTGTTGATATTGTTGAATTAATTGATGGATATGTGCCGCTCAAAAAAACGGGAACATCATATAGCTCTTGTTGCCCTTTTCATTCGGAAAAGACCCCTTCTTTTCATGTGATCCCACAAAAACAGTTTTTTTACTGTTTTGGATGTGGTGTTAGTGGTAATGCGATAAAATTTTTAATGCAACATGTAGGACTTGCATTTACCGATGCTATTCAACAATTGGCTGATCAAGTTGGAATGACCGTTCCAGTTCAAGTCCATCCTCAACACCAACAAAACTTTTCATTACAAGAACTCTTAGAACAAATTCACCAACACTATCGAAAATCACTCTATCAAAAACCTTCTGAAGTGATTCAATACATTAAATCACGGGGCTTAACCCAATCAATGATAGATGAATTTGGGATTGGTTATGCACCCAACCAATGGCATGGCCTCGAGCAACACTTTCACAAACATACACAGGCCTTGCTAGAAACAGGTATGATTGTGCAAAAGGAAGAATCCCGACATCAATACTATGACCGATTCCGTCATCGACTCATGTTTCCTTTACACAATCGTCATGGCAAACTAATTGGCTTTGCAGGCCGCGTGATTGATAAAGAACAAAAGCCAAAATATATGAATTCTCCAGAAACGCCGCTGTTTCACAAACAGCGAGAACTTTATGGCTTATCCCATGTTTTAAAACACTATAAAACACCAGAATTCATTGTTGTTGTCGAAGGGTATTTAGATGTCATCTCATTGTTTCAATATGGTATCCCTCATGCTGTTGCTACCATGGGGACTGCAACCAGCCATTATCATTTACAAATGCTACAAAAATACACCTCCGATATCATTTTCTGCTTTGATGGAGATGCTGCCGGTCAACAAGCGGCTCTACGTGCTTTAGAAAATGCCATGAGCATTTATAATGAAGGCGCAAAAATTCGGTTTTTATTTTTACCTGAACAACACGATCCCGATAGCTACATTCGCGAGTTTGGAATGGAAGCCATGCGCACCGAAATAAAAAAAGCACTCCCACTACATCAATTTTTCTGCAAGCATTTAAACCAGCAATATGGCAAAATGGGCTCGCAAAAACTCATTCAAGAAGCTCAAAAATGGCTCAAAAAATGTCCCGAGGGCCCTGGACAAGAACTCCTGATTGAGGAAATTGCTCGTTTAACTCGTCTAGATCCTTATCGAGTACGCCTGTGGTTAAAAAATGAAGAATCTATTCCAACACCTACCGTTCCAAAAAAAATTGCAACGCCATTACGCTTGGCTGCAGCTCTTTTGATTCAAGAGCCCGCATTGTATCATCAACTTCCGACCCAACTCAAACAGATGCCCCTCCCTGAGCCTCTCAACCTTATTTTAGCAACGCTTAAAGAACATGCATCTGTCACGACAGCAAGTTTTGTTGAGTATTTTAGAGAGACTCCTTTTTATGAGAGTTTTAACAAACTTGCAGTTTTAGAACACCAAATATCCGAAGATCAACAATTAACCTCACTACAAGAAATATTCGATTTTCTGCAACGACAATATCGAAATGAATCGATTGAACAACTTTTAAATAAATTAAAAGAACAAGGCCTTTCTCTCGAAGAAAAATCATATCTACAAGAATTATTGCAACAACGCCATCAGGGGAAGACATCATCCATCTCTTGACCGCATCACCACATTAAAAAGCAATCATTTTATAGCTTTGATCAAATTTAATGAGTGTCCAATAATGTCGTGAACATACCCAACAAATTTTTAATTGATTATTTGGAATACATCAGAAATTTTAGTATAATCAAAATGCTGTTAGGGACATTTGGCCGTATATTGCCGTGGGCAATAAAAAAAAATATAATGTNNTCGACTCATGGCCTCGGAAACACCAGTCCTCGTGAAAAGACTGTTTCTGTCTGAAGCTAGAATCCCCTGTCAATACAGGTGGAGTATATCAACGGAATCTCCTTCCTTGACGAAGAGAGGCTATCAACAAAACCTGAGTGTATTGAATCCTTATGAGCACAAATGATCAAGAACAACAACGTTCTCAAATAACCAAAGTCATTAACCTCGGTCGTGAGCAAAACTATCTCACCTATGCCCAAATTAATGATCTTCTTCCCAATATTGTGGACACTGAGCATTTTGATGTCATCATTAGTATGCTTGAGGGCATGAACATCAAAGTTTTTGAAATCCCACCCAGTGAAGACGAACTCGCCCTGCTAGGTACAACAGAAGAAATTCCGGAAGACGTCGAAGAAGCAGCGATGGTTCTTGCATCCGTGGATAAAGAAACCGGTCGTACAACCGATCCTGTTCGCATGTACATGCGTGAAATGGGCTCTGTTGAATTATTGACTCGTGAAGGTGAGATTCGAATTGCAAAAAGAATTGAAGAAGGTACACAGCAAGTATTACGTTCTCTTGCCAGTTATCCTGAAACAATTAATGTATTACTCCAAGAGTACGATAAAGTCGCCACCGAAGAAATTCGTTTAAGCGATATTATTCTTGGTTTTATGGATGAGGAAATATTAGAGACCTCGGAAGAGGCTTTACTAAATGCCAGTGTAGATGCCCCTATTCCTGAAGAAACTGAAGTAGAAAATGAAGATGGGGAAAACGGTGAAGCAGGACTTCCTGGTGTAGACGATGGTCCAAACCCTGAACAAGCAAAAATCTATTTTGATAATTTAAGAGAACGTTATGAAATTGCATTGACCGCTCTGGCGCAGCATGGTCGTAGCCATAAGCACACGGTTGAAGCATTCCATCAAATGGCTGAATCGTTTCTTAAATTGAAACTGACCTCACGTCAAGTTGATTTGTTGATGGATCACTTCCGGGAAATGCGTATTCAAATTCGCGATCAAGAACGATACATCATGCGGTTCTGTATTGAAAAGGCACGTATGCCAAGGAAAGTATTCATCGATACATTCCCAGGGCACGAAGCGAATTCAAACTGGTTAAGTGATATCAAAACTAAATATTCAAAACAGTTAGATTTGCCAAGACTTGAACAATATGAGCATGAGATTTTATCTGCTCAAGAAAAACTCATCCAGTTTGAACAAAAAACCGGCCTATCCGTTTCTGAAGTACGCGATATCAATCGCGAAATGTCAATTGGTGAAGCGAAAGCACGTCGAGCAAAAAAAGAAATGGTGGAAGCAAACTTGCGTTTAGTCATTTCTATTGCAAAAAAATACACCAACCGTGGTCTACAGTTTCTGGATTTAATTCAAGAAGGTAACNNGATTTGATTCAAGAAGGCAACATTGGTTTGATGAAGGCCGTTGATAAATTTGAATATCGCCGTGGTTATAAATTCTCAACCTATGCCACTTGGTGGATTCGTCAAGCAATCACCCGTTCGATTGCAGACCAGGCCCGTACAATTCGTATACCTGTGCACATGATTGAAACCATCAACAAACTTAATCGTATCTCGCGACAAATTCTACAAGAAACCGGTCGAGAAGCGACACCGGAAGAATTAGCTGAAAAAATGGACTTGAGCGAAGATAAAATTCGTAAAGTATTGAAAATTGCCAAAGAACCTATTTCTATGGAAACACCGGTTGGTGATGATGATGAATCCCATTTAGGTGACTTTATTCAGGATGAAAACATGCTCTCTCCTGTAGATTGTGCAACTGCAGAAAGTCTACGTGAGGCCACGCTTGAAATTTTAGAAACTCTAACCCCAAGAGAAGCAAAAGTTTTAAGAATGCGTTTTGGTATTGAAATGAATACTGACCATACGCTAGAAGAAGTCGGTAAACAGTTTGATGTCACTCGTGAACGTATACGCCAGATTGAAGCAAAAGCGTTGCGTAAACTCAGACACCCGACACGCTCTGAAAAACTTCGCAGCTTCTTAGAAGTAGATGAATTTTAAAAAAAGGTGAGCTTGCTCACCTTTTTTTAAATAAGGCTAAGGATGGCAATATTTAGAAAATGTCTGTATATTATGGTGTTGTTACCTAATTTGCTTTGGGCTGCAGAACCATGTTCCTCAGAAGATTTAACCATCATTGGCAAACAAATCGACGCTTGCCAGCAACGCATCGATAATCAACCCCATTCCAAAATCATCCTCTATCAAGCAAGCACAGAGCTCCATGAATTGTCCACTCAAATGCAAAACTGCATCACTCTGTTGGAAAAAAATATTGCCATGATCAATGAGTCTTATTCAATCATAAAATCTCAGCAACAAGATATAAAAATTGCATATTTTAAAACACGCGCCAAACAACTTGAAACCGAGCTTAAAAACCATACACAAATATTGGTGCTAAGCCAGTATTTGCACGCTCGAATTGATCAAGTCCAACTTCATACTCAAAAACAACTGTATCACAATACCACTTTATTTATGCATGAACAAAGCACCCCGTTCATCTTAGTGGTTCGTGATATCATCTCAAAAAAACTTTATTCGACAATTCATTTCCAACAAAATATTCATGATTCATATTTTAAAATGATGATACCCCATCGTTTCAAATTTATTTTAGTTATCCTTTTTTGCATTTTTTCTCTTCAATGTTTGTCTCATATAAAGAAATACCAACACTGGAGATTAAATATTCCAGAAGTATTAATTACTTTCATTTTTTTTTCTTTAAGCCAACCGGTTATATTTCAGATTATTAAAATTGATTTTAGTCATTCCTTTGATATTTATTTGCGAGAATATGAAACTTATATTATTCGTTTTCTTGGCCTTTTAAACTTACTCTATTTGTTAAAATATTTTAAAGTTGGCAACCGATGGCTGAGCATTTTAAAAGTTATCTTCGCATCCGTAACATTAGCATTATCGTATTATTTTATACTTCAAGCCAATTATCTTGAACTCTATCAACCCAATCCTAACCAAGCAATTTACTTATTCCAATATCTAAGTTACATCATGATCATGTTGACAATTTATGGCAATATGAAATGGCTCGTGATGAAATCGATTCCCTTTAATCTAAACAAATATGTCCCTTGGATGACTAAAATCCTGTTTATTATGTATATTATCCTGTTTGTGGTTGCACTTGATGGATATTTGTACTTCGCCTTCTCCGTTTCATTATCCGTTTTTATCATCACCATTTTCATTTGGTGGACTATAACCGGATTATCCATCACAAATGATGCGATACAAACCCTTTATTCAGAAGATACAATGATTGGAAAATGGTTACATCAGTTTATTTCACTAGAAAAATACCATTCTAAAGATATAAAAATCATCATTATTATTATATTCGCGGGAATTTTATGGCGTGTAACAATGATCATTTGGAATAACTGGTATTTATCGCCAGGCATATATTTAAAAATTCAGGAGCATATCAGCATTACCTTAAATATATTCGAATTTTCAATTTCTCCCTTATCCCTATTCAGAGGTATTCTTTTCTTTTCTTTTTTTAAAATTATTATACGCTTTAGCGTTCGCCTAATTTCAAAGCATTTATCAACTGTTAGAGAAATTGAATACCGCGTCGAGCGCACGCTCTACGCCATTGGTGTTTCCATTTTATTTTTTTTAGCATTAAGAATTTCAGGCATCGAACTTAAACATCTTGCAATTGCTGCTGGCGCTTTATCCTTTGGTATAGGTGTCGGTTTACAAGATATCATGAGAAACATCATCTCTGGTATTCTCATGATGATCTACAACCCCATTGCAAAAAATGATTATATTCATGTCAAAGAATTCAGAGGATATATCAAAAAGTTTTCCTTACTCACGACGCAAATTGAAACATTAGATAATACGGATGTGATGATTCCAAATCGTTATATTTTAGATAGCATATTAGAAAACTTTACCTATAAAAATAATAAATTTCACAAAATTCATTTAAAATTTTATTTAAACAATCTTGAGGATTTTCATCGTGCTAAAAAAACCATTCTTAAATTTTTAAGTACACAAAAAGAAGTACTCTTATTGGATACAAGTTATGCGCCATTGGTTTTAATCCACCCCGAAAATGCAAATGGTATAGAACTCGAAGTGATTTGCACATTAAAGCAATTTGAGAATGAAGATAAAACAATTAGTGATATGTACTTAAACATTATCCCTATTCTAAAAAAGGAAAAAATCGATTTCCAACTGAATAATATCGAGAATACTTGAAAAATATAGCATCGCTAAGCAAATCGTTTTAAAAATGAAGAAATTTCCCCTAACAAATGAATGAATATTTTTGATGCTTGCATTTTCTTATCTGACCACCCTATAATGGCAGAATATATAAAATACGTCATGAGATACACAAGTTGCATCTCCACAGTATATCCTCCTGGAAGAGGCCAATTTTTTTAAAGAAAAACAAATAATGGCTCTTTTCAATTTCATAGGCATTAACACCACCGCCTTTCAATATTTTGAAAAGTTTTAATCTAATTAAAATTATGTAGCGAGTTCATATGAGCACAAATGAACAAGAACAGCAACGTTCCCAAATGACCAAAGTCATAAATTTAGGTCGGGAACAAAATTACCTTACCTATGCCCAAATAAACGATTTACTTCCTAATATTGTTGATACCGAACACTTTGATGTCATCACTTCCATGCTGGAAGGTATGAATATTAAAGTATTTGAATTTCCACCTGGTGAGGATGAATTGGCGCTCCATGAAAACACTGAAGAAATTCCAGAGGACATTGAAGAAGCAGCGATGGTTCTCGCTTCTGTTGATAAAGAAACTGGTCGCACCACTGATCCAGTTCGTATGTATATGCGAGAAATGGGGTCAGTTAAGCTATTAACCCGCGAGAGTGAAATAAAAATTGCGATGCGTATTGAAGAAGGCACTCGCCAGATCTTAAATTCGCTTGCAAGCTACCCAAAAACAATTGATGTTTTACTTAAAGAATATGATAAAACTCTAACTGAAGAAGCTCGTTTAAGTGATATTATTCTGGGATTTACTGATCAGGAAATCCCACATACTAACGCAGCCCCCATCTTAGATGAAGAAGAAAGTGAAGATGACGAAAGTGATGAGGAAGTTGGATTGGCTGGCGATGATGGCCCGAATCCTGAAGTAGCTAAAGAATATTTTGATGAATTACGTGAGCACTATACTGTTGCCTGTCAAGCCCTTAGTCAACATGGGCGGCAGCATGCCAAAACCGAAAAAGCCTTTTTAGGTATGGCAGGATCCTTTCTAAAACTGAAACTGACTTCACGACAAGTCGACCTGTTGATGGAATATTTCCGTCAAATGCGTTTGGAAATTCGCGATATTGAACGTCAAATCATGCGTCTTTGTATTGAAAAAGCACGTATGCCACGTAAAATTTTTATTGATACCTTCCCGGGACATGAAGCAAATCCTGATTGGTTAAAATCAGTTACAAAGCAATTTGCAAAACAGTTAGATTTAGAACGCTTAAAGCAGTTGGAACCTAGTATTCTATCCTTACAGGAAAAACTGATTCAATTTGAACACAAAACTGGTTTAAAAATTTCTGAAGTGCGCGATATTAACCATGAAATGTCAATTGGTGAAGCCAAAGCCAGACGCGCGAAAAAAGAAATGGTTGAAGCCAACTTACGTTTAGTTATCTCTAATGCTAAAAAATATACTAACCGTGGATTACAATTCCTTGATTTGATTCAAGAAGGCAACATCGG
>DDPL01000012.1:0-2425 GCA_002342175.1 Legionellales bacterium UBA2469
CTAGGACCAACGGATTATGAGTCAGTTGTAAATAATTAATCAGAACTAATAAAAACAAATAACAATAATAGAATCATAAGGTAAATGATTTTTTTGTGCTATTTTGTATTGCTATTTATTTTCATTTGTTGTGACTTAGTGTCCCAAAAATGTCCCAAGTTTTGGCTTTAGGTGTATGATAAAGGCTTAAGATAAAAAAGAATTAAATGCTCAATCAAGAAATGAAAATGGTATTGCCCAGAGATTGTCTCCAAATGACAAACATTTATCCCCATTATAGAGAACCATACCACTTATCCAATTTTTATCAGCTAAACTAGCCAGTTTTCTTAAACCACGGAAATCTTGATTAAGAATAGTTTGACTTGCTTTAACTTCAATACCAATAATCTTGTGCCCATGATTTTCAAGAATAAAATCCACTTCCACTTGATCTTTGTCACGATAGTAATAAATATTCCAAGGCTCATTTTGTTGAGTGCACATTTTCAGTAATTCGCTATATACCCAAGTTTCTAGTAAAGCTCCAAAAGAAGATTTATTATTTTCAATGCTTTCGAAATTAATTCTGTTCAAGCATGCCAAAAGACCACTATCAAGAAAATGAATTTTGGGTGTTTTAACTATTCTACTTAAGGTATTGTTATGCCAAGGTCTTAATTGATGTACTAAAAATAGTGTTTCTAGTAAACCGACATACTTTTGAGCTGTTTTGGTATCTAAATTTAATTGTCCAGCAATTTGAGTAAAATTGGTTAATTTCCCTGATTGTTGAGCTAGGACCTCCAGTAATCGAGGCATTTCCAATAATTTTTCTATGGATGAAATATCTTTTATGTCTCGTTCCACTATTGCTTTGATATATGATTTAGCCCAAGCATTTCGTCTTTCAAAAGTTGGTCTCGCTAACATTTCGGGATATCCACCAGTTAGAGCCTGTGAAATTACGTCAGATGGCTCTGAACGTGTTGCTTGATTGGGCCAGGATTGCCCTAAGGCATATTTTAAAAAATGATTTTCCCGACGCTGAATTTCAGCCAAGGAAAGTGGAAAAAGAGTCAATACTTCCATTCGACCAGCCAAACTATCCCCAATTTGAGGTAATGCGAGTAAATTCGCTGATCCAGTTAATAAAAATCGCCCCGGTTGTCTATTTTTATCAATTGAAAGTTTTATCGCACGCAGTAATTCTGGAGCACGCTGAATTTCATCGATGATGGCTTTATCGATTCGATTAACAAAACCGACAGGATCTTGTTTTACTGCATTAAGGATATTGTCATCATCCAATGTATAGTAGGGCAAGGACGGCGAATATTCTTTGACTAAAGTGGTTTTTCCTGATTGCCGAGGCCCATTAACTAAAACAACAGGTGTATCTTGCATAGCAATATCCATTTGACTTTTAAGTTGTCTTGGAAAATTATTTGTGTTCGTGTTCAAGAAGGTATCCTAAGTTTCGTCTAATATGGATCATGCGCCCGTCCAAAATGGATTATATATCCGTCTAATATGGAATATAGCTTCGTTTTAAATGAAAGGCAAATGAATTTTTCTTGATTTATCCCTGTTAGTGAATACTTTGTGCTCCCAAAGTTTAGGTAAAATGTATTGATTGATTTACATTTATTGATTAAGTTTAACGAGTTGGATTAATGACAAAGAATCTAGAAATTATTTATTTTTCGTTAGCTGTAACTTATCGCCTTAAAAACATCCTAAGTTTCTAATTATATTGCATGATTAAGACTGAAGATGGATTAAGCAAAATATAATTTTTGGATATGAGCATTTGTAAAAAAACAAACTTAAATTTGTCACGTTTTATTCTATAATTTGTGACAAATGATAATCGGTAAAAATCATGAATGATATTCAAAAAAATTTCTCAGCTAAAGATGTTGTCGAGCTGTATAGATACCTTGCGCAAAATAATATCAAAATTTGGCTAGATGGTGGATGGGGTGTTGATGCATTATTGGGTCAACAAACTCGTTTGCACTCGGATTTAGATATTATCATAGAATCTAAGGATCTAGCGTTATTATCCAAAATACTGAAGTCACGAGGATATAAGGAAAAGTCACGAGATGACTTAAGTTCATGGAATTTTGTTGTAGCAGACGCATTTGGGCATGAAGTCGATATACATGTGATTAATTTTGATGTTAATGGTCACGGTATTTACGGTCCTAAAGAAAGAGGGGTACACTATCCTGCAGCCGCATTTGTGGGTAAAGGTAATATTCTGGATCTTCAAGTCAATTGTTTAACGCCTGAATATCAAGTTGAATCCCACCAGGGCTATCAACTTCAAGAGAAAGATTTTAAAGATGTATATTTATTATGTGAAAGATTTGAACTTGAAATACCTAAAGAGTATCAGAACTTTAAAAAGTAACTTGACATTGGTGGGCCCACTAGG
>DDPL01000012.1:2478-2654 GCA_002342175.1 Legionellales bacterium UBA2469
ACCAACTGAGCTATAGGCCCGAATAAGGAGAATTCTAAATGGAATCGTCCCTGATTGCCAGTATTTTTTTAAATTTCTTCGGTTTCAATGAAACTTTTGAGTTTTTCTGAACGTGCAGGGTGACGCAATTTTCGTAGAGCTTTCGCTTCAATTTGACGAATACGCTCTCGGGTCAC
>DDPL01000012.1:2692-3030 GCA_002342175.1 Legionellales bacterium UBA2469
TCAATACCAAAACGCATTCTTAACACTTTAGCTTCTCTTGGGGTTAGGGTTTCAAGTATTTCAAAAGTTGCTTCTCTTAGGCTTTCAGCAGTTGCTGAATCAATAGGAGATTGCATATTTTCATCTTGAATGAAATCGCCTAAATGTGATTCATCATCATCACCAACAGGCGTTTCCATAGAGATAGGTTCTTTAGCTATTTTTAATACTTTTTGTATTTTATCTTCACTTAAATCCATTTGCACAGCTAATTCTTCAGGCGTTGCTTCCCGACCAGTTTCTTGCAGAATCTGTCTTGAAATTCTATTGAGTTTATTGATGGTTTCAATCATGTGCAC
>DDPL01000066.1 GCA_002342175.1 Legionellales bacterium UBA2469
CGGTTATGCTGTAACTGGAAGCGGATGGGGTGCTGCTATCGGCGGTGGTGCTGGAGCACTATTAGGGCATGAACTAACCAAAAATAAACATTAGATGTTCATGTTTAATGAATAGACTGTTGCAATGAGGAGGGTTTTACCTTGGCCACTAAAGTACGTTCTGATCGTGCGCTAAAGATTCAAAACGCTCGTATCTTAACTGGTGTGTATTTCGGTCTCTTAGCTGTTGTGTTCACTTTATCGTTGGATGCAACTATATATCTACTAGGCCTTAATCAAATACTACCTCTCTTTGAGGGAACGCTGTTGGCTATGCTTGTTGCTACAGTCTTTGGAATGTTGTTTGGCGAGAAAATCGTGCATGCTAAACCCCCATTTAAACGTCATGTATTCATGTGGGGCTGGCTGATGACTTTACTCGCCTTACCGTTTTACGATTTGGGATTTTTAATATTTTATGTGATGTTACATATGGATTTTATTGTATCCATGTCGTCAATTAGCTTGTTACAACTCTACGGTATTATTTTCATACAAAGCTTTGTCTTGATTGGTTTTTGGTTAGCCATTATTGCAGGTTTTGCTGCTATTTATTTAAGAGCCCGATTGGTCTATTATATAATTGACTCTGCTGATGACTAATCGACTTTATGCCCTTTGATAAATTAATTCAGGCCCTGCACGCTGGGGCAACCGTTATTACGCCCACACAACGTTTACAACGTGAACTTTTACGCGCTTATGCCGATGCCCAGACGGATGCTGTTTTACCACGCCCGCACTGCTTTGCTTATACATCTTGGCTCGAAAACTGGTACAATGAGCTCCTCTTCCAACAACCAGATGACATGCCCCCTCTTTTGTTAAACGACTGGCAATGGGAATGCATTTGGACAGAGACGGCCATCTCGATTTGGGGACGTCGCTTACGTCGTTTTGAAATTCAACAAACCCTTCAAGCTGTCAAAAATTGTGCATTAATTGAAGCGCTACCAGAAGGTTCAGATTTTATTTATGTTCCCGCTGCAGAACAATTTCAAAAACTTCACATTGCCGTCCATAATGTTTTACGTGATAAAAATTTACTTGCACCCCACGAATTGGCAGCTTATTTAAATCAAAAACGTTATCCAATGCAAACGACAAAAGTCATTTGGGCTTGTTTTGATTGTATTCATCCCCAACAAGCAAGCCTCCAAAAAAAGCTGAAGCTTCAGGGTATCGAGCAATCGCATTTTGATATTGATGAGCCCTCCTCCATCGGACTTCGACAAGCCCTTATTGCCAGTGATGATGAACAAGAAACCGAGCAACTGATTGCATGGATTCAACAACAACAAGCACAAGGCGCACAACGCATTGGCGTGGTCATCCCAGATTTAACGCAACAACAAGCGCGTTTAAGCCGCCGTCTCAAACAACATTTTCCTTCGGATATTCTGCATTTCTCGCTAGGACGACATTTGTTAGCGTATCCAATGATTCAACATGCCTTATGTATATTAAAACTTTCATCCGAGCAACGCATAACACGTGAACAATCGCGCGTCTTATTTCATAGCCCCTTTATCAAGGGCTATTGTGAAGAGCACGCTCCTCGTACACGCTTTTATCAACGTCATGTCTTGTTCCAGGAACCTGAAGTATCTTTGGTGGAATTAACAAAAGCATGTCAAGATAATCTTCCTGTACTGTATCAACTGCTTGATACACTCGCCCCCTATCCTGATAAAGCGTCTCCTACCGATTGGATGCATGCTTTTTCTAAACGTCTTTTACATTTTGGTTTTCCTGGCGAAGAACCTTTGCTCAACTCACAACACGCCCTTTTACAATCGTTCTACTTAACACTTGAGCAATTTCAAAGCATTGAGCCTTTTGTAGAATCGTGGTCGTTTGATACCGTAATAGATAGATTGTCAGATCGTTGTCAAAACCAAATTCATCAACCACCACAAAACTACACCGGTATTCACATCATGGGTTGGTTTGAGTCTTCGGGCTTTTGTGGCGATGCTCTATGGATTGCGCATATGCAAAGCCATCTGCTACCTCAAGGTATTGTATTTTCACCCTATTTACCCATTCCTTGGCAAAAAAAACTTGCCTTTCCCCGAACCCAACGACATGCTGAAGAGACCATGGCAAAGACCATGTTACAACGCCTCATTCATGCACACGATGATGTGGTGATTTCCTATGCAGAACATATCAATCAAGAGCCGCAATGGCCCTCAACCCTATTTCCTAACTGGCCGGCTTATAAGCAAATTCAAACAACTCCAGCTCATCTCGTTGCACTTGAGTCATTTAAAGATCCAACTCAATGGCCGATTCAACCCGAAGAGTCCTTAAAAGGTGGCAGTCATCTTTTAAGCCTTCAAGCCAAATGTCCCTTTCAGGCATTTTCCACTTACCGTTTACAGACACAATCAAAAACCACAGAAAGCATTGGATTAGATGCCCGCGAGAAAGGTAGCTTACTGCATTTGGTGATGCAATTGGTATGGACGGATATTCCTAGTCAATTGGTGATGCGCCAAATGTCAACTGATAAACGTTTAGAACATATCAATAAATGTATTGAGAAAGCCATCACTCATTTTCAATCGCAGCGTCCCTATTCCATGGATGCCATTTATTCGCGCGTTGAACATCAACGCTTACAAAAAATCGTGATGGACGCCATTGAGTTTGACCTACGTCGTCCTCCATTCCAAATTGCAGGACTTGAGAGAACTTTTGATCTCACAATTGACAATTGGACATTTCAGTTACGTTACGACCGGCTAGATGTAATAGATGACGGTAGCACTTGCCTCATTGATTATAAAACCAATATTCCAAGCCCGCTTCCATGGACACAAGAGCGCCCAGTTCATCCTCAGATGCTCATGTACGCCATCGCCAATAGCGACATCAAAAGCTTATATTTCTTAAGCATCAAAAAAGATGATGTTAAAGCCAGTGGCATTGGGGCAAACGACCAGGGAATCGCTGGTGTTCGCCCCATGAAAGAACCATGGACTACTTTACAACAAGCTTGGCTTGTTCATCTACAAAATTTACTGATAGAATTTAAATCGGGGCATTTTGCTGCAACACCCATAGCACCTAGCACATGTCAGCAATGCATACATCAAGATCTGTGTCGGATATCCAATACATGACCAAATTAAAACTAGGATGTTTTATTTTTCTTTTACAAACGGTTGTCTATGCAAAAAATGTTTGCGATACCGAAGAGTTATTAGGCTTAATCGATAGACCCACTTTTGCACGAGGTGTTTGTATTGTCCCCACCCATAAATCCATGCTTGAATATGGCGCGACGCATTTGAAACTTATAGGTGAAGGTGAATCGAATAGTGTTGGTGAAGGTGAATATCGGCTGGGACTAGGTCGAGAAACTGAACTCGATATCAATCCGCCAAATTACTACCAACAAACCATTAATCCCAAAGCAGGTTTTGGTTTTACGAATATTGGTCTTAAATCCATTTTCTTTCAAAATGAGCATTTTGCCTTTTCACTTGATGGTGGTTTAGTGCCTTCCGGTGGAAGCATCTACTTTGGCTCGCGTGGCTTACATGGCTTTATTAATGGGATTTGGTATGATGAAATCAATGATATATTTGCGCATGCTTTTGTCTTTGGTTATGCCAACTATGGCGAATACAATCAGATTGAATTTGAGGATTTTGGTTCATTTAACTTTGATTATGCGTTCAGCTTTAAACTTTCCGAACCACTCGTGTGGTTTCATGAGTTCTATGGACAAAACAAATCCCATGCAAACGCGGGGTTAGGAATCATATACTCAACAGGATTCATCTACTTACTGCATCCCAACATCAGTTTTGATATTCGTTACGGGCAACGCGTGAATGGCGAGCTCAATTATTCAACCAGTTTTATAGGTATTGGTGGTGCTTTTAAATTCTTTTAGAAAAAATACCACAACATCAGGGCATTCTATCTTCATCCTTAAAATTATCAGTTTTTTCATCGTACATGCACAATCGTTTTTTTAAGAATTATCTGAACCTCCCCATGGATAAAT
>DDPL01000010.1:0-2526 GCA_002342175.1 Legionellales bacterium UBA2469
GATTTATCCATGGGGAGGTTCAGGAAATTGACATGCTTTATCCCCCAAATAATCAATGCTATAATGATTACATGGACATTTTGAATAGCCCTCGTATGCAAACACTTATTGATTTTTTTCCCATATTAATCTTTTTTATATGCTTTAAATTATTTGGTATTTACATTGCAACAGCTTCGGCAATGATTGCCTCGTTTTTACAAGTTGTTATTTATCGCATTCGTTTTAAAAAATTTGAAAAAATTCAATTCATTAGCATGGTGCTCATTTTAACATTAGGAGGATTGACCCTATTCTTCCATAATCCATGGTTTATCAAATGGAAACCAACTGTGGTGTATTGGTTAACAGCATCAGCACTTTTATTTTCAAATTTTTTTTCAAATCAACCACTCATTCAAAAACTTTTGGAAAAAAACATTCAACTCCCTGAAAAAATTTGGAAAAAATTAAATATTGCTTGGATAGTTTTTTTCCTTGTTATGGGCTCTGTAAATATTTATGTTGCCTATCAATATGACACTGATACCTGGGTCAATTTTAAGCTTTTTGGCGTCACGAGCTGCATGATTATTTTTATTCTTATTCAGGCATATTATTTAACAAAACATTTTGCCTCTGGTTCTCGTTCATCTTAAGAGGCTTATTATGCGACTTTTACTTGTAGAAGATGATCAAGATTTAGCTGACGCCATCATTACAGGTCTTAAGCAAAAATCTTTTATTATCGATTGGATTTCTGAAGGTAAACACGCATTACATTATGTGCAAGAAACAAATTATGCTCTGGTAATTCTAGATATTGGTTTGCCTGATATTTCAGGCTTACAAGTATTGCAAAATTTAAGACAACATCATATACAAACCCCGGTTATTCTTCTAACGGCAAGAGATACAACTGAAGATACGATTGAAGGTTTAAATCAAGGGGCTGATGACTATATGAGTAAACCCTTTGACTTAAATGAATTAATAGCACGTATTGGCGCCCTAACAAGGCGTTCATCAGGTCGTTCTGATACCGCCATTTATTACAAACATCTTACTTTAGATCCTATCGGAAGAACCTTACTGGTTGACAAAAAAAACATTTATTTGCCACGACGTGAATTTAATCTTTTGCAAACCTTATTAGAAAATCAGGGAAAAGTTCTTTCAAGGGAAATGTTAATGCAAAACCTATATTCATGGGAAGAAGAGGTTGACAGTAACACACTCGAAGTTCATATGCACAATCTACGTAAAAAACTAAATATCAATACGATTCGTACCATTCGAGGGATCGGTTATATTCTCGAAAAAGACATCTTATGAAAATAAAATCTATCAGAAAATATATTCTTATTTATTTAGGCATTACAATCAGTTTCTTTTCATCCTGCCTCATTATTTTTTCAAATTATTATCTCGATCAAAAAGATATTCAACAACATCTTGACTCATTAATGGTGATTTCCGCTTTAAACTTCAACGCAACAGTTGAAAGCTTCGACCAACAAGAACTCAAACAAATTCAAAAAAAGTTTGATAACATCCATGAACTTTATGAACAAGATTTTGCTCATATTCATTACACACCCTTTTCCATCAAACAACATTTCAAAAATTTCAACTTTCAAATTTTAGATAAACAAGGAAAACGCTTGATATCTTCTTCGGATTTACCCTTATTTCCCTTGCATATTATTCAAAAACAGGGGTTTCATAATATTCACATTGGTCAAACCGATTGGAGAATTTTTGTTGCCAAACATCCTAAATTAAATATTTTTATTATATTGAGTGAAAAGCTAGAAAATCGTACAGAATTGATTAAAAAAATCACCATTCATGATTTGGTTATATTGTTTTTTATTTTTCCAATCACTGCGATTTTAATCTGGGCTACAGTAACAAGAAGCTTATCCCCACTTAAACAGATTACAACTGAAGTAAAACAACGAGATCCTTTCAATTTAAATCCACTCAATGTTAAAAATACACCTGATGAAATATTACCATTGGTCAATGAGATCAACCAACTCTTACAACGATTAAAAAATGCTTTATCACGAGAACAAGCTTTTGCTGCAGATGCGGCTCATGAATTAAGAACGCCTTTAGCAGCAATAAAAACACTTTCTCAAAGCGGTATTAATCATGAGCCTGACGAAGCTATTCACCAAATTCTTGACAAAATCATTCAAAATGTTGACCGTGGGAGCCATGTCGTTCAACAATTAATGAGCATGAGTAAGACCATGCCAGAGGCTAACGTCGTTGCACATTTCAAACCGATTGATATTGTCAAAATAACAAGAGAAACCTTAGCAATGCTTGTTCAGGAAGCTTTTAATAAAAATATGGAAATTGAATTTGAGTCCGATGAAAAAATTTCACTTATACAAGGTTCTTCGATTGCAATTGAAATCATGGTACGAAATCTTATCGATAATGCTATTCGATATGGATTTAAAAATACCAAGATATCGGTTCGAATTTTCGAACATCATCAAAAAATAACACTTGAAATTCAAGATCAAGGTC
>DDPL01000010.1:2546-4582 GCA_002342175.1 Legionellales bacterium UBA2469
AAGGTCCCGGTATTCCTTTAAACCAACAACAAAAAGTTTTTGAAAGATTTTTTAGAGCGCATGGTCCTAAATTCCAAGGAACCGGACTTGGCCTAGCAATTGTTAAACAAATCGCTTCACTTCATCGTGCAGAAATTGAGTTTGATAATACAAGAAACAAAAAAGGATTAACTATTCAGATACACTTCCCCCTTAACACTTAGCAAGTATTTTAAGAGCCGCTTTTATCAATCCCTGAGAATCCATGCCATCTGTTTTAATTTTCTGAACCGCTTCTTGAGCATCATGATAACGATATCCCAGAGCCTCTAAAGCTGATATCGCCTCTACAACAGATTGACTTGCAGTTGCTACGATTGGCAATGAAGTTGTAAATGCATCCTTAAGAATATCTTGTAATTCAATTAACATTCTTTCTGCTGTCTTTTTTCCTACACCCGGTAATTTGGTCAACATAGTTTTATCTTGTAATTGAATGCATTGAATGAACATTCCAGGACTCATTGCAGATAAAATAGACATCGCAGATTTTGGGCCAATTCCATTCACTTTAATCAACGAGCGAAACAAGGAACGTTCTTCCTGTTCTAAAAATCCATATAAATTGATGGCATCTTCACGAACATTGGTATGTATAAATAAATTAACGACCTTTTTTTCTGTGCTTAACAAGGCATATGATACTGATGTCATCTCAATAGCATAGCCTACGCCATTCACATCCAATACAATGGTATTTAACATCGAGGTATCGACTACTTTTCCAGACAACCATGCAATCATGTTTCAACTCCCCGATAAGTATATGTTTGATGAAAACCGTGACACACAGCTATAGCCAATGCATCAGCAGCGTCTGATGATGGGGGTTGTTGAAGACGTAATAAATCCACAATCATCATTTGAACCTGCGTTTTTTCTGCAGCGCCATAGCCCACAACTGCTTTTTTTATCACACGCGGCGCATATTCAAAAACATCTAAAGCATATTGTGAACAAGCAACCATCGCAGCACCTCTTGCGTGTCCGAGCTTAAGAGCGCTCATGACATTTTGTTTTAAAAAAACTTGCTCAATGGCAACTTCATCCGGACGATATGATTCAATAATATCTCGAATCCCCTCAAAAATAATCCCCAAACGATGTGTCAATTTGGACGAGGGGTTGGTTTTTATACAACCACTGCCCACGTATCGAATATCACGTGTACCAGATTTGATATGAATGACACCAAAACCGGTGACGCGAGAACCAGGATCAATTCCAAGAATTATAGTCATTATTTAGGCAAACTCAGCATTAAAATAAACTTGCTGTACATCATCTAAATCTTCTAAAGCATCAATCAATTTTTCTAATGTCTCCGCTTGATCACCCTTAACTTGAATCAAATTCTGTGGATGCATGGCCAATTGAGATTGATCAATATCAATTTTTTTTTCATGAAGTTCATATAAAACATGGTGATATTCATCGGGCTGTGTAATACAAATTAAATGATCATCTTCTGTTTCAATAATATCTTCCACACCAGCGTCAATTAGATTATCCATTAATTTATCTTTGTTACCTGAAGCATGAACAATGATTTCACCTTGTTTAGTAAATAAGTAAGACACTGAACCATCCGTACCCAAATTACCTCCGTGTTTTGTAAAACAGTGGCGCACTTCTGAGACGGTGCGATTTTTATTATCGGATAAGCAATCAACGAGAATAGCAACACCAGCAGGTCCATAGCCCTCATAACGCATTTCCATCATATTCGCACCTTCTAAACCACCGGCTCCACGTTTGATGGCATTATCAATGGTATCTCTCTTCATGTTTGCTTTTAATGCTTTAGTCACGACATCACGCAAACGAGAATTCGAGCTTTCATCTGCACCACCCATGCGTGCTGCGACAGTGATTTCTCGAATTAATTTTGTAAATATTTTACCGCGTTTCGCATCTTGTACACTTTTTCTAAATTTAATATTTGCCCATTTACTATGACCTGCCATAACTCAACCTCTGAAAATAAAAAGCCTTAG
>DDPL01000028.1:0-27538 GCA_002342175.1 Legionellales bacterium UBA2469
AATGTTGCATCATTTAAGGCAATTGAGATTCTATTTTGACGCACACCCCTTTGGTTTTAAATAAACAACAAAAAGCAGCCATTCACTACCTTGGTGGTCCACTGCTGGTATTGGCAGGCGCAGGTAGTGGTAAAACGCGCGTGATTACCCAAAAAATTGTGCATTTGATAGATGATTTAGGGGTGCTTGCGAAACAAATTTGTGCAGTTACTTTTACCAATAAAGCCGCGCAAGAAATGGGACATCGTTTAAATGCGGCTCTTTCCACCAGTCAAAAAAAAGGATTGACGGTTGGAACCTTCCATAATTTGGGTTTACGTTTTATCAAGCGCGAATATGCAAAAATGGGATTGCCAAAAAAATTTAGCTTGATGGATGATGAAGATGCTAGACAGCTCTTAAGGAGTCTTTTGCCGAAGGCAAAGGCTCAAGATAGAGAAACTGTTCATATCTTATTAGGGCAAATTTCTTTATGGAAAAACAGTTTGCTTCCGATTGATCAATGGTTAGAAAAACATCCAGAACACCTTGAAAATCGAGAATATTTTTTACAGTATCAAGGCTTATTACGAGCTTGTCAGGGCGTTGATTTTGATGATTTGATTATTCGCCCTTTACAGTTAATGCAAGAACAAGTGGCAGTACGAGAAGTTTGGCAACAGCGTTGGCGCTATATTTTGGTCGATGAGTATCAAGACACCAATCCTGCGCAATATGAATTGATTAAATGTTTATTGGGCCCTTATACACA
Source organism: Legionellales bacterium UBA2469 (assembly GCA_002342175.1). Taxonomy (GTDB): domain Bacteria; phylum Pseudomonadota; class Gammaproteobacteria; order Legionellales; family Legionellaceae; genus UBA2653. The sequence continues at coordinate 752 of DDPL01000028.1, forward strand.
ACTAACGGTGGTGGGGGATGATGACCAATCGATATATGCATGGCGCGGAGCAAATCCAAACAACTTAAAACAATTAAGTGTGGATTTTAAAAATTTAGAAGTGATTAAATTAGAACAAAATTATCGCTCAGCAGGCCGCATATTACAGGCAGCCAATACCTTGATTGCGAATAACGAACACGTGTATTCCAAAAAATTATGGAGTGAATTGGGGCCTGGAGATTTATTACGCGTCATTCAGACATCAGATGATTTACAAGAAGCTGAGCAAGTGGTGATGGATTTAATCAGTCATAAGTATCAGTTTGGTCATGAATGGTCTGATTATGCGATTTTATATCGAGGGAATCATCAATCGCGTCATTTTGAGCGCTTATTGAGATTACAGCATGTACCTTATCAAATTTCAGGCGGACAATCTTGGTTTGGTCGTTCTGAAATTAAAGACATGATGGCATATTTAAAACTTTGTAGTAATTTTGAAGATGATTCTGCGTTTTTACGTGTGGTGAATACACCCAAACGAGGCATAGGCGAACAGACCTTAAGAACTTTGACGGAGTATGCCAAATCGAGAGGATTGCCCCAATTCGTCATTGCTGATCACTTGGCTTTATCACAGCAGTTACAACCCCAGGTTCGACAAATATTAATAGAATTTAAACAATGGATCATTCAATGGGCTGAACAACTCAATCAAGATAATTGGTCGTCGCAATTATATCCTTTTTTTGCATCCATTGGGTTTGAGGGGCATTGGTATGATGAGGAAAATAATCCAGTACAGGCCCAAAAGAAAATTGAGCGTGTACAAGAGTTGATAGATTGGATGCAACGGTTGCATGAAAAAAAACCAGAGGCAAGTTTAGCCGATATCTGTCATCAACTGATGCTCATTGATTTACTATCTAAAGAGGATAATCCTGAAGAAGGGCGTGTGCAGTTAATGACTTTACATGCTGCGAAAGGTTTGGAGTTCCCTTTTGTTTATCTAATTGGTATGGAAGAAGGCTTATTGCCGCATCAACATAGCATGGAAGACGAACATTTGCCTGAGGAAAGACGTTTAGCTTATGTGGGTATTACCCGTGCGCAAAAAGGCTTGGTTTTTAGTTGCGCACAAAAAAGAAAACGTGGAGGGGAATGGGTTGTGGCCACCCCAAGTCGTTTTTTATATGAACTTCCAGAGGAGCTATTATTATGGCATCAATCGGAAGCCTCTGATCCAGCTTTTTCAAAACAGCTGGCCAAGAAGCATTTATCCGATTTAAAGTCGTTGTTGAGTTAGCGGAGTATTATTAGTTGGTCGCTTCAGTTCATAATAATCTTTATCTTTTTGCATGATCTGTTCCGTGATTGAAGCGTTCATTTTTTTGCGAACAGCAAATCCACCTGGTCTTTTTAGGTCCTCAATGCTAGGATCTTGTTTGCAATCATCACAATTGGACTTCTCACATTTTCCGCCCACTGGGCTAAAATGAGTTATATTTCTCTTAACATCCTTTTGTTTTAAAAGTTCTTGAACGTCTGCTGCGGTTTTTGTAGCCATATTGGTTAATTCGGTTTTTTTAGGTTGCTCAACACGGGGCTTTTCCATGGAATACTGTGTAGCCAAGGGCCTTAATTTTTCTATCATTTCTCCAGAACGAGTCTGTGAAAAAAAACTCCAAGAACGGTGCTGTTTTAAATCAGCATTGTCTGCAAGGTTGTTAAAGTCAGAGATATCGTCTAAAGAGGAGCGCTTATAAGATTCGATGACGTTTATTTTTTTTTCAATGAGTTCTGGGCTCGAGTAACACTGTTTTAGATGTTCAATTTGTTCATCCATCATCATGATAGCTTCTACTCTTAGCCAGTTATTACCGACCATTTTTGGGGTAGGCTGATGTGAGCGTGCATCATTATTGTCCCATTTCAATTTTTTATAAAGGCATGTTGTAAAATCGACAGGATGACTGGGGTTTGGTTGATTAAAATAATAGTCGTATGCGGCTGCACTTAGAAACAGAGGGNNATAATTGGGAATATCTGAGTGTTGATGTCCGTGCTCATGGTGATCACATTCATCAGCCTGCACGCCTAAAATACTTTTAATTTCTTCCATGTCGAGAAAGTAATGGCCATCTTCTAGAAATTCACTGACAAATGCAAAAAATGCAGCCAAGATTTGTGGGATGCCAGGCATTTGATCAGAGGTGACACTGACGCTAATAAGGTGTCCAATAAACATCAATAAACGAAAGGGAAAGTAAACAAATTTTAAGATGTAGTCAAAGGGATTAATAGGGGCCGGTTTTTTCTCAGTTGTATGTTGATGGTTGTGTAGGTTTGTTTTTGGCATTAATTCTTTAATCGTTTGGATGGTGTTTTGACCATTAAAACCGAGGGTCGTGATGGCGATGATGGTAGGTGTAATGACTTGTAAAACATTAACAACGCCATTTTTCAACCAATGCCACATGGGGCGAGTTTGATTCATAATCGTCCACCAGGTGCCAGCAGTACAGATGGTTAAACCGATGTTTAAGACAATAACGGAAGCTGCTAAAATCGCTAATCCGATGTTTTTAGGATCTTGATAGGTTTTAGCTTGTGAGAACTTTTCGGTAAATTCTTTAATCCAATCAAACATCTCACTTTTAAATATAAATTCGGATAAAGAATTGTAAGTTAAGAAGCCATACGCAATACCTGCAATAATCGAAAGAGGAATAATTACAAACGGAGCAATTGCGGGGGACAATGAGAAAAAAGTTAGAATGGAAAGAGTGTCCAACAATAAATAAATGGTGCCTAAGCTCATGAGCACCGCGGCTGTTGACGATAAAGCGATTAAGCTGAGGTTATAAAACCGCAATCTATCAAGCCGCTCCTCCCAATCAATTTCCTGGTTTGGTTTCGAGAGTCTTCCCAGCGCATCAATTGCATCTTTTGTATATGGATATGAGTCATCTTGATCAGTGGCGTTCAAAATCAGTTGTGCAAACCGCAGCTCCATTTTGCGTAAACGTTCATAATCGCCAGCTGATTTTTTTTTGTAATTTTTAAGTCGATAGTAATCATCAAGAAACATCGGTTTTTCATCATTCGATTGATATGTTTTTTCTAATTCGAGTAAGGTATTTTTACCTAAAGTTTGCATGAGAATATCTTTGTCAAATAATTTGTCCAAGGCATTGGAAATATTTTGTTGATAGATTTCAGCTTCATAGATAACGGATAATGCAAAAGTAGTGATGGCTAAACTTAAGATAGGAAATAAGACATACATGCCTGTGAAGGCAAGTAAGCCGAGTAACAAGACTGCACCTATGGTTAAAAACGGGGTGATTGTCCATTTTAAGAATCTTCGGGTATTCATCATACAGCCTTATTTGAAAATAAATTTATCCCTTATTGTAAATGAGAATGATTATCATTTACAAGTGGGTTTTGAATATAATCATGCTATGTGATTTTACACAAAAAAAGCTAATTGTAAATATTTTGAAACATTTTTTTGTTCAGAGATTGGGCTTTTGAGGACAATTATATTCCGTAACACTATTTTTATTTTCATCCAAAACGATTAATTTGATGGGGAATTTCCATAGATGGTATAAATGTTTTAAAACATCATGCGCATGAATATCAAGTGGGATTTTATCACGTTGATAATAATGAAGAGTTAGGGTTCTATCACCCTCTAGATGGATATCATAGATTTGTATGTCTGGCTCATTATAGCTTAAGTTGTATTGTTTTGATAAATTTTCCCGAATTTGCCGATAACCTAATTCATCATGAATGGCATTGATAAGCAACTCTGGTTGTTGAGTATCATCGTGAATGAGGAATAATTTGAGCTCCCGAATCAGTTTTGGAGATAAAAATTGTGAGATGAAACTCTCGTCTTTAAAATGACGCATGGCATTGTCCAAACAAGATTGCCAAGAGGTATTCGCGATATCTGGAAACCATATTTGGTCTTCTGTTGTTGGGTTTTCGCAAATGCGTTTGATGTCTTGCATCATATGATAACCCAAGGTATAGGGATTTATTCCAGAATAAAAAGGTTGATTGTATTCTGGTTGATAAATTACATTGGTGTGATTTTGTAAAACTTCAAGCATAAACTCATCTGTCACTAAGCCTTCAGTATATAAATCATTTAATAGGGTGTAATGCCAAAAACATGCCCAGCCTTCATTCATGATTTTGGTTTGGCCTTGAGGATAAAAATATTGAGCAATTTTACGAACAATCCGAATGAGTTCACGTTGCCAAGGTTTGAGTAATGGAGCATGTTTTTCAAGGAAATATAAAATATTCTCTTGAGGCTCGGAGGGGAAACGTTCAACGGCTTTAGATGAATCGGCTAGTTGCTCTTTCGGCAGGGTGCGCCAAAGTTCATTGATTTGAGATTCGATATAAGCTTGACGATTTTGTTGGCGAATTTTTTCTTCATGGATGGAAAGTGCTGGAGGGTGTTTATATCGATCAACGCCATAATTCATCAGAGCATGGCAAGCATCTAATAAGCTTTCTACCTCTTCTATGCCATAACGCTCTTCACATTCGGCAATATAGTGTTTGGCAAAGACGAGGTAATCAATAATGGCATCGGCTTGAGTCCACATTTTAAAAAGGTAATTGTTTTTAAAAAAAGAATTATGGCCATAACAAGCATGCGCAATCACAAGTGCTTGCATGGCAATGGTGTTTTCTTCCATTAAATAGGAAATGCATGGGTTAGAGTTAATAACCAACTCATATGCAAGGCCCATTTGCCCCCTTTTGTATGCTTTTTCAATATTAAAAAAATGTTTACCAAAAGACCAATGATTGTAGCCAATTGGCATACCAACAGATGCATAATTTTCCATCATTTGTTCAGCGGTGATGATTTCAATTTGATTTGGATAGGTATCCAGCTTGTAATCTTTAGCAATTTTGCCGATAGCTTGGTCGTATTCTAAAAGGGTTTCAAAGGACCATTCGGCACCAATAGAAATAGGGCGGCGTTTCATGATGGTTTCCTTTTAAAAAGTTCCCGAAAGACAGGATAAATATCCGGCAGTTGTTGTATGGTTTGAATGGCAAAATGGGTGAATTGTTGGCTTAGTGTTTCATACACCTCCCAAAGACTTTGATGGTGTCTTGGCATGATTTCGACGTAAGCATAATATTGAACCATGGGTAGAATTTTTTCTGCCAACAATTTTCCACAATAAGGGGAATCAGCATTCCAGTTATCACCATCGGAAGCTTGAGCAACGTAGATATTCCAAGTATGCGCTGAATAATGGCTTTCAATCATTTGATGAAGAAGTTCAAGTGCACTAGAAACAACAGTTCCTCCTGTTTCTCTGGAATAGAAAAATTCTTGTTCGTCAACTGCTTTAGCAGCAGTATGATGTCGTATAAAAACCAGCTCTATATGTTGGTAGTTCTTGGTTAAGAATAAGTAAAGTAAAATAAAAAAACGTTTTGCAATTTCTTTTTTTGGTTCATCCATAGATCCAGAAACGTCCATTAAACAAAACATTACTGCTTGAGTGCTCGGTTTAGATATTTTAGTGAAATGATTGTAACGTAAATCCATGGTATCGATGAATGGGATTTTTCCCAATTTAAGTCGAATGTGAGCAATTTTTTGTTCAATTTCTAGGATTCTATCAGTATTGATTTTTGGTTTTTTTTGTAATTCCTCTAGTTCTTGCTGCAATTGGCGTAATTCTTTTTTACGATTACCGCCTAATGCCAAGCGTCGGCCCGTTGCTGAGCGCATCGAACGAACAATATTGATATTGGTTGGGGTGCCGCTATGTGAAATCCCCGTTCGGACGGTTTGCCATTCGGTAATTTTAGCCAATTCTTTTTTTACCAAATCAGGCAGTTCTAAGTCTTCAAAAAAGATATCTAAGAATTCTTCTTTGCTTAAATCAAAAACAAAAGCGTCAGTACCTTCGCCCTCAGGGCTTGCCTCACCCTCTCCACTGCCTTGTCCTTGTCCAGATGGGGGACGTTTAATGGTATCCCCTTTTTGAAAGATATCATTCCCTGGCAGGATACGGTCTTGCACGCCACCTTGACCAAGCGAAAAACGAGGCTCGAGAAGATCTTTCTCAGGAATGGTGATTTGTTCGCCTTGCGCAATATCTGTGATTCCACGCTTATTAATGGCATCCGTAACTGCTTTTTTAATTTGGCCTTTGAAGCGTTTTAAAAAGCGCTGACGATTCACCGTACTTTTTTTGCTGGCTTGATCACGACGGTCAATAAATTGACTCATAGCAGCCATCCTTCGTTATTGGGATTTTCGAACGCGCAAATACCATTCACAAAGCAAGCGCACTTGTTTTCGGGTATAGCCTTTTTCTACCATGCGGGAGATAAATTCCTCGTGTTTTTTCTTGTCATCTTCGGAAGCTTTTGCATTGAAGGAAATAACAGGAAGTAATTCTTCTGTATTGGTAAACATTTTTTTCTCAATCACACCACGCATTTTTTCATATGAATTCCATTTGGGATTTTTCCCTTGGTTATTCGCTCGCGCCCTGAGAACAAAATTGACCACTTCATTACGAAAATCCTTAGGATTGGAAATACCCGCAGGTTTTTCAATTTTTTCCAAATCGGTATTCAGGGCATTTCTGTCTAGTATTTCACCAGTATCCGGATCGCGATAATCTTGATCTTGTATCCAAAAATCAGCGTATGTGATGTAACGGTCAAAAATATTTTGTCCATACTCAGAATATGATTCTAAATAGGCGGTCTGAATTTCTTTGCCAATGAACTCGACATATTTGGGTGACAAGTATTCTTTAATAAAATTCATCAAGCGTTCTTGCGTTTCTGTTGGAAATTGTTCTTGTTCGATTTGTCGTTCTAAAACATATAAAAGATGTACAGGATTTGCCGCGATTTCACTGTGATCAAAGTTAAATACTTTTGATAAAATCTTAAATGCAAATCGTGTGGAAACGCCAGTCATCCCTTCATCAACACCTGCAAAATCTTTATATTCTTGAAAGGATTTGGCTTTAGGGTCGGTATCTTTAAGGCTTTCTCCATTATACACACGCATTTTTGAATAAATGCTGGAATTTTGTGGCTCTTTTAAACGGGTTAGCACCGAAAATTGGGCTAACATATTTAAGGTACCCGGAGCACAGGGCGCTGCATTCAGTGAGCTATGGTCGAGAAGTTTTTGATAGATACGAATTTCTTCAGAAACCCTTAAACAATAAGGTACTTTGACAATATTGATTCTATCAATAAAAGCTTCATTGTTTCGGTTATTGCGGAAACTTTGCCATTCTGCTTCGTTTGAGTGTGCTAGAATAATGCCCTCAAAAGGAATTGACGACAAACCTTCGGTTGGGTTGTAATTGCCTTCCTGGGTTGCGGTTAATAATGGGTGCAAGACTTTAATGGGTGCTTTAAACATTTCCACGAATTCTAAAATTCCACGATGCGCACGACATAAACCGCCGCTAAAGCTATAAGCGTCAGCATCATCCTGCGAAAATTCTTCTAGTTTACGAATGTCGACTTTTCCAACTAAAGATGAAATATCTTGATTATTTTCATCACCTGGTTCAGTTTTGGCGACAGCAATTTGCTTGAGTCGCGAAGGAAATACTTTAATAACTTTAAATTGATTGATATCTCCCTGGTATTCTTCTAATCGTTTAACAGCCCAGGGTGATAATACATAACGTAAAGCACGTAATGGAATGCCATATTCTTCTTGTAATAATTGTCCATCTTGTTCTTTATCAAATAAAGCTAAAGGCGACTCATAAATGGGGGAACCTTTCAGGGCATAAATAGGCATTTTTTGCATTAAATCTTTAAGTTTTTCTGCAAGAGAGGATTTCCCTCCACCTACAGGCCCTAAAAGATAGAGGACCTGCTTGCTTTCTTCAAGTCCTTGTGCAGCATGTTTTAAAAACCCCACAATTTGTTGTATGGGTTCTTCCATGCCATAAAATTCATCAAAAACAGGATAATGTGGAATCACTTTATTTGAAAATAAGCGTGATAATATGGGGTCATGACGAGTGTCAATCATTTCAGGCTCCCCAATGGCCATCAACAAGCGCTCTGCAGGATTAGCGTAAACGCTTGGATCTTGGCGGCACCTATCGAGATATTCTTGTAAGGTCATTTCTTCTTGTTGATTCTCGACAAAACGTTGGCGAAAATGGTTGAAAACATTATCGCTGCTCATGGTGCTCTCCTTAAAATCCAGTATCCATTTTTTTCTGTTCTTTATGATTTATCATGGCTTTTTTTAACTCATAAAACAATGGCCTGGTTAAAATTGATAAATTTTTCAAGACAGTCATTTAGTATTAGTTTAGTATAAAATTTTTTAAAAGATGAATTTTTTACGATGGAAGCCAAAACAGTTTATTTAAAAGATTATCAGGCCCCTAAATTTGATGTGGTGTCAGTTCATTTGATCTTTGATATTCAAGCACTAAATCAGGTGAATGTTATTCAGGAAATGCATGTTAAACGGCAGGGATTAGGGGATTTGCATTTAAATGGTGAGGATTTGGTTTTATCAAATCTCTTTTTGAATGATAAGGTTGTAACATCTGAGGAATATCAAGTTCAAAATGACATTTTAACGGTATTCAATTGCCCAAATGAATTTCATTTGCGAATTGAGACGATACTGAATCCACAAAGCAATACCGCACTTTCAGGGCTTTATGCCAGTCGACAGATGCTATGTACGCAATGTGAGGCCGAGGGATTTCGACGAATAACTTATTATTTAGATAGACCAGATGTTTTGAGCATTTATACGGTAAAAATTATCGCATCAAAAAAAGATTTTCCATTATTATTGTCAAATGGAAATCTGATAGAGTCCGGCGTTTTAGAAGAAGGTCGACATTATGTGGTTTGGCAAGATCCATTCTTAAAGCCTTGTTATTTGTTTGCTTTGGTTGCCGGCGACTTAGCGCGTATTTCTGATGAGTTCATTACCATGTCGGGTCGACACGTGGGTTTGGATATTTTTGTTGAATATGGTGATGAAACTTATTGTCAGTTTGCGATGCAAGCGATGAGAGACGCTATGCGATGGGATGAAGTCAGATTCGGCCGAGAATATGATTTAGATCGATATATGATTGTGGCAACCAAAGACTTTAATATGGGAGCTATGGAGAATAAAGGATTAAATATTTTTAATGCCAAGTATGTATTAGCAGATGAAAATACGGCTACCGATGATGATATATTGGCGATTGAAAGTGTCATTGGTCATGAGTATTTTCATAATTGGACAGGCAATCGAGTAACCTGTCGAGATTGGTTTCAATTAAGTCTTAAAGAGGGCTTAACCATTTTTCGGGATCAATCATTTTCAGCTGATATGAATGGTGAGGTCGTACAGCGTATCTCTGATGTTGCTAATTTACGCAGAGTACAATTTCCTGAGGATAGAGGCGCGCTTGCTCATCCTGTACAACCCAAGTCTTATCAGGAAATTAACAATTTTTATACGGCCACCGTTTATGAAAAGGGCGGTGAGTTGGTGCGAATGCAAGAAGTGTTATTTGGACGAGAGGGCTTTCGTAATGGCATGGATTTGTATTTTAAACGATTTGATGGTAAAGCCGTTACAATTGAGGACTTTATTCAAGCCATACAAGATGCTAATCACATGCCATTGCCACAGTTCAAGCGATGGTATGATCAAGCAGGTACACCAGAAGTCCATGTGCGTCAGATGATTGCCGATGGTGAGTTGATTGTAGAAATGACACAATCTTGCCCTGAAACAGCGGATGGCTCTGAAAAACATCCCTTGCTCATCCCCATTCGATGGTCGGTGTTTCATCGCAACGGCGAAATCATGAAAGGCTTGCCACCCATTCTATTGTTAGAAAAAGAACACCAAACGTGGCGGTTTAAGATTTCGGAAGAATCTATTTTAGTGAATTATTTGCAAGGGTTTTCCGCACCAATTATTTTAAAACGCTCATTATCGATGGATGATATGTTGGCATTGATTTGTGTTGAAAACGATGGATTTGCATTATGGGATTTAAAACAAAAATTATGGATAGATTTCATTCATCAAATCTATCAATTCGGTCATATGGATAGCCTTCCACAAGCGCTCATCGATACGTTTGTACAGCTGATGAAAAAACCATTGGCCCATGATTTGTTAGCAGAACTATTTAGGTTTCCTTCATTTGAAGAATGTTTGGTTGGTTTAGAAAATGTTGATGTTGAAAAATTATATCTTGCAAGATTACATTGTCGACAGTTATTGACACAAGCTTTTTGGTCGGATATGGCACCAATTTATCAAACACTGTCGCAAAATAAGGGTGAAGAAAAAATGGCAACGCGTGCTTGGCGACATGTGTGCTTACAATATTTGATGATTGCACAAGAAGCGCTTTACAAGGATGCGTGTTGGCAACAGTTTATTTATCCGCGTAACATGACCGATAGAATTTCTGCATTGCGTATATTGATTGATGCAGAAGATTCAACTTTACGTCAAGAGGCGTTCGATCAATTTGATTTGGATTGGCATCAGCATGAATTGGTAATGGATAAATGGTTCAGTTTACAAGCGCTAACCGTTTCGCCCACCACTTTAGACACAGTCGAAAAGCTCATTGAACATCCTTTATTTAGTTGGGAAAACCCAAATAAAGTCCGGGCTTTAATTGGAGGATTTGTGCAAAATCATCCATGTTTTCATGCAATTGATGGCAGCGGGTATGCTTTTTTGGTGTCATGCATCAAGATTTTGGATAAAATTAATCCGCAAATTGCTTCTCGGATGGTTGTGCCATTCACACGTTGGGAGTGGTTAGATAAACCGCGACGACAATTGATTCAAGAGGCTTTGCGTTCATTGAAATCTGAAGAATTATCTCCAGATGTTTTTGAAATGGTCGACAAATCAATTGTGAATTAATTTTCAAAAAAATCTAAAATATTTTCGCTCATCTGTAGGGTATCGTCATACCCTAGGTTGAATATTTCAGTTGTAAATGAAGATTCAAAGAGTAAAAAGCTAGTGAGCTCTCCGGATTGTGCGCCACCACCAAAAATCGATAAAACGGTTTTAAGCGCCATGGGAAGCTCATGTTTTGCTTGAATGGCAATTTTGGCCAAATCTGTGTTGGGTCGCAAATGCATGGTTTTAACATCTTGCCAAGGTGAATAACGCTTATTCCACATGGAAATCATGTCAGAAATATCATTTAAATGGTTGACTATTTCAATATCTCTATCCAGATTGTCTTGGAAAAGACTGCTAAGCATGGTTCCTAGTATTTGCCCAAATCCGATTTCTTTGAGGGGTGATTTGTTTTGTGCATTCATTGGGTGACGATTACTAATAATTAGGACTTTGTCAGCCTTTGTATGGACAGCGCCACGTAAGGGCGATATCAATCCCATGCTTCCATCGCCATAAAAACGGTCATCGATGGTGACCGGAGAGAAGAACAATGGTAAGGCACCAGAGGCTAGAATATGTTCAAGTTTGATATTGGTGGTGCTTGAAATGTGTTTATAATGTTGCCAGTGGCTAAAATCCGGATCATTTTGTTGGCAAAAAGAATAGTTTTGTTGTGTGTCGTAGCACATACAAATGATTTCAAACATCTTAAGTTTTTGTGTATCAATATTGTGCGCGATTTTTCGGAAGTGGATTTGTTTTTTTAAAAATTCTGTGAGCGGAGAAGTATCTAAAAGATAACCGGATTGGCGACGTTCTAAAAACATAATACCAAAATTTCTTAAGAATGATTTGGTGATATTGAAATTATCCACATTAAAAATTTTGTTACAGTGGATACTGCACCATAGTTCTTCTAGTTGTTCAACTGCAAATTGAAAGTTATCGGCGTGTTGCGCAATAATTGATGCATTCACGCTCCCTACACTAACACCGGTAATGATTTCAAACGGAATTTGATGGGTCCGTAAAATGGAATAGATGGCCTTGAGAACGCCGGCCTGGTATGCTCCTCTTGCTCCACCACCAGCTAAATACAATGCAATTTTAGACATTTTCAACAAAAATCATTTCGATGATTATTCAATATAATCCTGATGAGCAGGATTGAGAATACCATTTGCGATATTTTTTTTTATTTTCCCATGATAGGATGCATGAAACATAATGGCTTTATAGGTTTTTTGGAACTACCGATGATAAAAAAAATCTCTCAGTTGTCTCCTTTGTTATGGCTAATAGGCATCGTTGAATATTTTGAACGATTTGGATTTTACACGGTACAAGGAATTATGGTCTTGTATTTGTTGAAAGTTCATCATTTTTCATCGACACATGCATTCCATATTATGGGGGCATTTTCGGCATTGGTTTATGGATTCGTTGGTTTGGGTGGATGGTGCGGTGATAGATTATTAGGTCAAAAGAAAACATTATTATTGGGCCTTATCGTGATGTTTTGTGGCTATGTGGGACTTGCAGCCTTAGGTAAAGCGTATTTTTTTGCGGCACTTGCCGGTGTTTGTTTAGGAAATGCCTTATTCAAGGCTAATCCAGGCGCATTGCTTGGACAATTATTTCATGATGATAAAGTCAAATTACATAGTGCATTTACCTGGTTTTATATGTCAGTTAATTTAGGCGCACTATTGGCCTTAATTGTGGGGCCTTTTTTATCAACTCATAAAGGCTATCATTATGCTTTTGGGGCGAGTGCCATCGGAATTGCGATTGCAATTGCTGTCGTTTTGAGCTCTTGGAATAAGATTGAGGTTAAAACACCAGAGCCTGTTAAAATTTGGGTTTATCTCGTTATTTTCATTGTAGTGTTGATGCTTTGGGGCTTGATTCAATTTTTATTATCATCTTACCATTGGGTCATTTTGGGTCTAAAAATTATTATTGGTGTGGTGCTTGCCATTTATTTGATGGCAACATTCCAACAAGAAAGACGGGTTCGAAGACGATTATTTGCGGTTCTAATTTTAATGATTGAAGCAGTTTTATTTTTTACACTGTATCATCAAATGCCAACATCGATTAATTTATATGCCATTTTACACGTTTATCCAACTTTATTCGGCATCCATTTTGACCCACAATCTTTTCAAGCGTTAAATCCTTTATGGATTATTATTTGGAGTCCATTTTTGACAAAAATGTATCAAAAAAATGCACTTGGCAAGACGCAATGGAGCATCTTTCATAAATTTGCCATGGGTATGTTTTGTTGTGGATTGAGTTATCTGGTCCTCTATGTTTCGCATTATTTTGCGGATGAAAAGATGCATATTTCTGCATATTGGTTGGTTGGAAGCTATATATTTCAAAGTGTTGCTGAACTTCTAGTGTCAGCCTTGGGCTTGGCAATGGTTGCTGAATTAGTGCCTCAAGCGTGGATGGGGGCGGTTATGGGCATGTGGTTTTTAACCTCCTCCGTATCTGGATTTACTGGGGCTAAATTAGCAAGCATGATGGTTGCACCGAAAGTCAGTGTTGGGACCGTCGCTTCCTTGAATAGTTTTGCACAGGTATTTGGTGAAATTGCGCTCGTAACCTTTGGAATATCATTCTTGATGTTTATCTCGGTACGAGGTTTGCAGAAGCTGACAGAATAATTTAACATGGACAAAGAATGATATTTAAAAAGGGATTTTTAGATGAAAGAGGTTTTCAAATGGTTTGTTGTAAGCTATGGATTGAGTTCAATAGGTTATGCAGGAACGATGGCATCAACCGCGAAAAAATTGGACGGATTTTTTTTGGGCGCCTATGTTGGAGCGGGTTGGAATCAGAATACCAGTTTTCAAACCAGTATCTTGAATGCACCAACACCTTACTTTACGTCGACCGCCACTATTAATTCAGTTCAGAGAAATGGCAGTTCCGGAACGGCATTCAGCGTACCTGTAGGGGGCGGACAAGCTGGTATTTTAAAACGTGTCCAAAATATAGTGTATGGAGTGGTGGCTGACTATGGTGTTTTTAATTTTAGCCCTTCTTATTCAATCAACAATATAAATTATCCCTCTTCAGCAAATACGTATAATTTTTCGACGCAATTTAGCTCGAACTGGTTATTCACGACTCGGGGCCGCTTAAGTTATGTATTTGATGAGCGTCTTCCATTAATGTATGGCTTCGGTGGTTTGGCGGTCTCAGAAATTCAGGTGAGTAATAATTTTACCGATAACACGGCCGCCCTAGGCGTTGGAAACTCTGTAAGTCAAAAAACCGTTGCAGGCTTTACTTTTGGCGGCGGTGTAGAATATTTATTGTCAGAACACTTTTTGATGAATGTGGAATATTTATATGTCAATTTGCCATCAGTGAATACCATTGCCTATACCAGCACTACCAATTCAGCGACCTATACAGTGAGTCCTTTAGAAACCGCTGTTGGATTAACGGCGAATATCATGCGTGTGGGTGTTAATTATAAGTTTTAGCAAAATAAAATTATTAAATCACGTAGTTGCTTTTAAATGACTTTTTATGGTTTAATTGACAGTTCTATTATAGATCTGTTTGGGCTATAATATTCCAGTTGTTATTTTGTATTCCCTCTTAGGTTTTTTTTCATGTTTTTAAAAGCTTCCAATTTACAATTGCAAACACCCAAATCATTATGGGAAGAATTTTATGATCTCAATGGTGAGAAGAACTATATTTCTTTTAAAGCATTTTTGCTTCAACACTCCCCTCGGTTAAAACAAGAGATGGCGGCCTTTAATTTATATCTTCAGAATTTAGAGTCCCAACTACCTTTTCAGTGGTACTTTTTTGATCTTTTGTGCGGTTTAGGCATGGTTTTAGCCTTTTGTAGTGGTTTTGATGGTATGGTCTCCGTTATCACCATGGTGATGCCGCAATTGTTTTTAGGATGTGCAATCACTTTAGGTGTCATCTCAGCAATTTGTGCATTGGGTATTTTCTTGGCTCGAGATAAATTATCCATCGCCGAAGCACTGGGGCTGCAATTGGAAACAACGGCGGATCAAGTTGATCTTTACCTTTTTAAGTTGCAGCATTTTTATCATGTGGAAAGCCAGAGAAAACTTATTGAACAAGATCATCAAGATTTGAATGAGTTTAGCCAAGAATATCAAACACTGAAAAAAATTTTGGAAGGAAAACAATTTGCAAACCAATCTCGTATGGAAGATATGGATGTCAATATTCAATCCGGTGCCGTCATGCTCATTGGTGGAATCATCATGTTTAGCGATGGTTTTTTTGTGGGACAAAGTGTGGGGATGTTTCTTGCAAGCCTTATGATCTCTCATATATGTGCATTAACGCTTACCCTAGGATTGGTCGTTGGGCTTTGTGGGTTGGCTTCGTATTTATATGTAGAACGTCCATCATTAAGTAAATTTTTATATGGTGTTATTTTTACTAATCAAGAAGAAACAGAAGAAAGATTAACCAAAACGCAAGAGGATATTCATGTCTTACGTTTTGGTTGTGTGTCTGTTAGGCGATAATGACTTGTTTTTTGTGTAAAGCCGCAACCGCAGGCAAGGGTTCTCCCTCCAAATACGCTAGAAAAGCACCGCCGCCTGTTGAGACATATGATATTTCATCTTTTAAGTCATATTGATCAATTGCAGCTAAAGTATCTCCTCCACCCGCTACACTGAAGGCATTACTATTGGCAATGGCAATCGCTAATGCCCGTGTGCCATAAGCAAATTGTGGAAATTCAAAAACACCCACAGGACCATTCCAAATGATGGTTTGTGCTTGGTGAATTTTTTCAACATAACAATGAATGGTTTCTGGTCCAATATCAAAAATTAAATCATCATTGGCAATTTGAGATAAATTTTTATTGAATGCAGCACAACTTTCACCAAAATATTTACCTACCACAACATCCACAGGCAATGGAATTTCACATGCATGTTGTTTGGCAAACTCAATAAGATCTTTTGCTTCTGCAACCAGGTCATCTTCACACAAAGATTGTCCAATCTCAAAGCCTTGTGCTTTTAGAAAGGTATTGGCAATGCCGCCGCCTAAAATTAATACATCGACTTGCTCAATAAGCTTTCTTAGCAATGTTAATTTGGAAGACACTTTTGCACCACCCACGACAGCAATTACGGGATGTTTGGGATTTTTCATGACATCTTCAAGTGCATCTAATTCTTTGACCAATAAAGGACCTGCAACTGCAATTTTAGAAAATTGTGCAATGCCACAGGTTGAGGCATGTGCTCGGTGAGCAGTTCCAAATGCATCCATTACAAAAACGTCACCTAACTTGGCAAGTTTTTTACTTAATTCAGCATCGTTGGCTTTTTCTCCGACATTGAAACGTACATTTTCACCAATTACCAACTCTCCCGGACGAAGTTCAACACCGTCCAAATAGTTTGACTCAAATCGAACGGGATAGGGAAGAAGTTGTGCCAAATAATCGGCGACGGGTTTAAGCGAATATTTGGGGTCAAATTTACCTTCCTGAGGTCGCCCTAAATGCGAAAGTAACAATACAGCAGCATTTGCTTCTAAGGCATAACGCAAAGTCGGAAGTGAAGCATCTAGACGTTGTTCGCTCGTGATGATGCCGTCCTTAATAGGTACATTTAAGTCCTCTCGAATAATAACGCGTTTTTGATTGAGTTGAATATCTTTTAATTTCACGTAACTCATCGGTTCGTCCTTAACAATTAAACATATGTTCTGCAGTATCCAGCATACGATTTGCAAAACCCCATTCATTGTCATACCACGCGACAACTTTAACCAGTTGTTGCATGACTTTGGTTTGGTTTAAATCCACAATGGATGATGCAGGATGGTGGTTAAAATCACAGGAGACCAAGGGAAGTTGATTGACACACAAGACTTTTCCATCGGCAGCTTCGGTTAAAATTTGATTGACTTCGGCAACGGAGGTGGGACGACTTGCAGTGAAAGTTAAATCAACAGCAGAGACGTTAATCACTGGGACGCGTAATGCGAATCCATCTAATTTACCGGCAAGTTCAGGAATAACCAAGCCAATGGCTTTAGCGGCCCCAGTTTTTGTGGGGATAATGGAGTGTGCTGCGGCTCGCGCACGTTGAAAATCTTTATGATTTCCATCTAATAATAGTTGATCTTTTGTATACGCATGAACAGTATTGACTAAACCGTTTTCAATACCAATTTTTTCAGCCAAAGGCTTCACGAGGGGGGCCAAACAATTGGTGGTGCAAGATGCATTTGAAACCACGATATCATTGGCACAAAGGATGTGGTGGTTCACACCATAAACTATGGTTGCATCGGGATCTTGGCCAGGCGCTGAAATGAGAATTTTTTTAGCGCCGGCGTGAATATGTCGCATGGCCTCAGATTTAGTGGTGAAATGACCCGTACATTCCATCACCAAATCAACTTGGTATTGTGCCCAGTTTATTTTTTCAGGTTCTCGTTCGCTAATCACTGGAATTAAATCACCATTGACCATCAATTGATTATTTTCAATCGAAACATGCCCATTGAAACGGCCATGTGTAGAATCAAATTGTGTAAAATGAGCTGTGGATTGAATCCCTGCTGTATCATTAATAACCACCACTTGGAAAGTTTCTTTGCGTTGATATTCATAAATGGCACGTAGAACACAGCGGCCAATACGCCCATATCCATTAATTGCAATACGAATTGACATAAAATTCTCCAAAATCACTCACTCACGGGCATGCTTTGCTTTTTTGTCCGTAATTGATGACATGTTTTTAAAATATGATTGGTTGTTATGCCCAATGCTTCACGAATCTGTTCACCAGGGGCCGATAAACCAAAATCATCTAAACCAATAATCGCACCATCAAGCCCGACGAATTGATACCAATAATTTTTGTGGGATGCTTCAACAGCAATTCGAGTACGAATATTATCAGGTAATACCGATTTTTGATATTCAATATTTTGTTGTAAAAAGATTTCCGCGCAGGGCATGGAAACAACACGTGTCGCAATACCTGACTGATGAAGTTGTTGGGCTGCTTCTAATGTAATGCCTATTTCAGAACCACTAGAAATTAAAATGATTTCTGGGTTTTGATGGGATTCAAAAAGAATATATCCACCCTTTTGAATATTTGCAATCTCGCTCATTTCTTGTTTTAAAACATCAAGATTTTGTCGGGAAAGAACGAGGCAGCTTGCGCCTTGGTATTCAATGGCTGATGTCCATGCAACAGCCATTTCTAAGGGAGATGCTGGACGCCAAACTTTTAATTTTGGTGTGGTTCTTAACATCCCTAAATGTTCTATTGGTTGATGGGTTGGCCCATCTTCACCAAGAAAAATCGAATCATGGGTTAAAACGTAAACCACTTTTAATTCCATCATAGCACTCATTCGAATGGCATTGCGAGCATAGTCTGAAAAGACTAAAAAAGTGCCTCCGTAAGGAATAAAACCTTGGTGAGCAGCAATACCATTCATGATGGCACACATGCCAAATTCACGAACCCCATAATGGATGTATTGTTCCGCTGAAATACTTTTGGGTTTGGTATTGTTCGAAGGTGTTAAATCCGCAGACCCACCCAGTAATTCAGGAAGCTTGGGCGCAAGAATTTCAAGGCAGTTTTGCGATGCCACACGTGTTGCTATGGGCTGTTTCATTTGAGTTGCAGTTTCATATAGATGATGTTTGATTTCGTGCCAATTGTCTGGCAAGTCGGCATTGATGCGACGCATAAATTCTTGGTAAAAATCAGGATTTTCTTTGGAAAGGGCATAGCATGTTTCAAGCCATTTATTCTCAAGGGCCTCGCCAGGATGGTTTTGAATGCGAGCATAAATTTCTTTAGGAATCGTAAATGGTGAAGCAGTCCATTCGAGCTGCTCTTTTATTTGTGTGATATCTTCAGCATCAAGTGGGGAGCCATGAACTTTGGCTTGACCTTGCCATTTAGAGCCAAGACCAATAATGGTATTACAAATAATCAATGAAGGTTTATTTTGTTTTTGGCACGTTTGAATAGCGTGATAAATAGCATCATGATCATGCCCATCGATTTCAATAATGTGCCAATTATAGCCTTGAAAACGAGCAATGGTTTCAGCTTTGATTTGAGGCGGTGTTGGCCCATCAATGGTAATGCCGTTACAGTCATAGAATGCAATGAGTTTATTAAGTTGATGCTCGCCGGCAAATGAACAGCTTTCATGGGATAACCCTTCCATTAAACAACCATCACCTAAAAATACATAGGTATGATGGTCAACAAGTATGGGGTATTGAGCATGAAGAGATTTTTCGGCAAAAGCCATACCTACACCATTGGCTAATCCTTGGGATAAAGGTCCTGTGGTCACTTCAATGCCAGGTGTGTGCCCACGTTCTGGATGGCCAGGAGTATTTGAATGAAGCTGACGAAAATTTTTTAGGTTTTCTAAACTGACTTTAAATCCAAATAAATGTAATAACGCATAATGTAACATAGAGCCATGACCATTTGATAAAATAAAACGGTCACGATTGAACCAGTGTGGATTTTTGGGATTGAATTTTAAAAAATGAGTCCACAACACAGCAGCTATGTCTGCCATGCCTAAAGGCATTCCAGGATGGCCTGAATTGGCTTGGTAAACAGCATCAATACTTAATACTCGAAGGGCTTTGGCAATTTCTTGGGTTGTTATCATCTGCATCATTATTTTTTCAAAAAGAGTTATTCTGACCGGAAATTTTGATTGCAGCAAGAGATTCTGATAGTATGTGATATTCTATCTATCTTTTGATTGATTATAAGAGCAAAATGACTTAATATTTGTCAAATAAGTTCTTGTTGTGGCATGATGAATAACATTAATAATCCTTTATATTATATCTCTGAATTTGTTGAAGAGGTATTAAATGATTTGCAAAGGGCTGAGCCTGCTCAGGCTCCATCTCATATTAGTGCAATTGATGAACCTTCATTAGATTTAGAAAATCATCATAATGAAGAAGATTTGTATCTACATTTAATACGTCCCGCATCTCCGGCATTTGGTTTTTTTTCATCGCCTAAAACACCAAGATCCCATTCCCCGCGTGCTTTTGCAGGTTCGACATTATTAGAANNAGACCGCTTCAACCAGCTTGAACAGAAAGTCATGCCCATGCTTTTATGTTCTCATGAATATTATTATGAAGAATACAAGACATTAGCATTTTTGGTATCACATTTAACAACTTTAAATGAGAAACAGAAAATATTTGGTTTGATTGAAGAAGCAAAGAAAAATAAAAAAGAAGAGGCAAAGAAGGATAGAAAAAATAATCAAAATTGTAATCACGATATCTTTTTAACCTCTTTAAAAAATTGGAAAGATAAAATTGTTTTAGAAAAACCAGAATTAAAACAATATGATAGTCATCAATCGATGAGTCAGCTNNCTTAAGAAAATTTTGGAATTATATATTTATCAATTGTTATTTGAAAAAGCCTATCTTTCTTACCTAAATTTACCCCATGATGCCATTTTTCGTAAATTATTTGATCAAGGATTTGCATTATACGTTTGTATTCAATTTAAAAAAGATATGTTATTAACTGAAATGCTTTCCGTTTTAGGAGAAAATCTACCTATTTCAGTGAAATATTGCAATGAATATGCAGAATTCATTCAAGATACTCCAATGAACATCAGCATTCGTCAGGCGATGACAGATCAACCAAACCAACAGAATGCTAAGCGACTTGCTTTGGTGCGTGTGCGGCGATTTTATTTAAGCTTAAGCGCCCTTTCTACTGAAGGAAGCTCATCATGGATAATGATTTGGTGTGAGCCTATTTTTAGAGTCGTGATGGCTTGGTTAAATTTTATATTTTTCTTGCCACGTATTATTATAGCCATAACAGAAATAGCCACACATACTTTTTTATTGGGTGAGCATACGAAAGAAGAAAAAAAACTCACACAAGAAACACGATTTATGATGTTTTTTTCAAGACGATGGGAAATTTTATTTCGAGATTTTGCTTGGATGTTGAATGGATTTTTATCTTTATTTGTACTCGTTGGCGTACTTGGTTTTTGGTCCCTTTATGTGAATGCTTTAGTACAATTATTTGAAGTTTTTTTAAATATTTTTGTAATAGGACGATTTGAAGAGCACCAGCACGAGATGATAGATTATTTTCAAGATGCGTCCTTGGCAGTCGACCAGCATATCAGTGCGGAATTTATGGAAGATGTTACATCAAGATTGAATTTAGAATATGAGAACCGAGCAGTTCGTTTGATTAATTCAATTATTATTCTCACCGCTAGTATGATGATTTTACCGACCATGGCTGCCATTTCACCGATTATTCCTTTTGTTGGGGCCGTTATCGCGCTGTCGGTTAGTATATTTCATTTCATTTATTTTCCTGATTGGGACGATAGACGTCGTCAAAAATTGGAGCCGATGATGTTAAGTAAAGATGAATTGTCGGGATATTCTCCAACAAAATATGATTCTCTAGATTTTATCAATATTTTTGCTGGAGAATCGTTAATACTCGAAATGACAAATGTAAATTTGTACATTCCTTAATAAATCATTGTGTTTAACTTGCCTAATTTTTTGATAAAAGGTAGAGTTATTTTTTTGTTTTTGAATCGAATTTTTTATGAAATCTGAAATTGTTGTTGTCATTATTCCCACTTACAATGAATCCGCGATGATTCAACAAACAATTCATGCTATATACGCAATTCGAAAACAAATACAGAATAAAATATTAAATGTTTTGATTTTTGATAGTGCATCACAAGATGATACCGTTACATTGGTACAACAATTGCAAAAGCAATACGACTGGCTATATTTACAGCAAGAACCCCATAAGACAGGATTAGGTTCAGCATATTATCAGGCCATGCATTTTGCGAGGTCTCAATTGAACGCAGATGTTGTTGTGGAATTTGATGCTGATTTATCTCATCAGCCAAAGTATTTAGTGCCAATGTTAGAATATATTAATAAAAATGATGTGGTGATGGGAAGTCGCTATGTTGTTGGTGGCAAATTACCAAGTGATTGGGCACTTTACCGAAAAGTCATTTCACAATTGGGTAATTGGTTGGCGCGTTTGGTATTAACAAGAAAGTATAAGGATTTCACCAGTGGTTTTCGTGCTACACGAAAAAAGTGTTTAGAAACAGCAATCCAAAAGCCTTTTTTATCTCCAAATTATGGTTATAAGTTAGATTTATTATGGCGTCTCCATCAAATGCAGGCGACCATCCATGAGTTTCCCATTGAGTTTGTTGATAGAGAACAGGGGCAAAGTAAATTGCCCCGTAATAGCATCATTGAGTCATTAAAAGTCGTTTTCACTTTACGGCTTCAGGCTTGGATGGAATAAAGCCGGCCTTTTTCACGATAAATGTTCGCTCTATCCTTCCAATGATTGATATTGCCAATATTGTAAAATTTAGGACAGTTATCTAATAATAAAATATCCTGACGAATGGGGGCAAAACAAGGCAACCATACGACACATGGTGTTCCCTTTTCACATTGTAGAGCATGCGTATGGTTAAAACTTTTAACTTCAACATGTGGGTTTAAATAATATCGATAGGGCATGCCTGATTGCACATTGTTTGGTGCAAATATGGGGTCGTGTTCCGTCCAAAGATTTAAAGTATAGGCTTGCGTACCAAAACGATTCCATAATAACTCATAAGTTTCAGTTTGGTGATTCAGAAGGATGGCCAGTAAGAATACTATAACACCATTTGCAAACCAGGCTGCTTGATTTATCTTTAATGCCCAGGGTTTTTCAAAAAAGGTCGTTGAATGTTTTTCTGCAATTATTTCCAAGCTATAAAGCCAAGCAAAAGGCATAAAGCTCAAAAGAGGAGTAAGGAAACGCAATTCTTTATGAGGGATAATGATGTGAATAATAATAAAAGGAGTCATGGTCCAAGTGATGATATGTTTTCTTTGAGAAAACATGAAGTATAGTGTACCGAGTAGATAAAACGGGCCGTAGGGTAATAAATAGGCAAGTGAAAAATAAGCCCAGTGGTTAACCCCAAAAGCAGAGGCTTTATTTTCAATGATATTGGATAATAAATATTGCCAAGCTGTAGAAACCCATGTCTCATAAAAAATACTGTCGAGTATCCCTCCAATCACCATGCACATGACAATGCCAGCCATGACCGGGATGAGTTTTAGGATATGGGTTTTTCTCTGAAAAATGACCCAAGCAAACAATCCAAAAATCAAAAAACCAGTTTGATAGCGAAGGATAAATGACAATCCTAAGAAAAGGCCACTTTGAAATGTCGGGGTGGGTTGTCGATAGAGCATGCAAAAACCAATTAAAAACAAATGACCGCTTAAATTTTCAGAAGAGTAACGTACGGATTGATAAAGTGCTATGTAAGAAAAAACACTTAAAAGCAAGAACCAAGAGCGCAATAATGCACGACGTAATTCATGTTGAAAGATTTGAATAAATTGATAAATGGCATAAGCGGAGATAGTCCCGGAAATGATGCGCGTAAAGAAAGCAACAGAAAACGGCGTGGCATGAGGAAAAAGATGGTGTAACCCAATAACACCCCATATTTGTAAACTAGATCGCAGTTTTGCGTATAATTCCCACGGATATTGGAAAGGATAGTGGTGAATTTTATAAGCAGCAAATTCAAGCACCTGAAAATGTTCGTCTGCATGGGAATAACCCTGATAGAACCAGGCCATGATCCAATGAACGCTGAGAATAAGAATAAACCACTCGGTTGAAATTTGTTGGGTCTGCAGTTGGATACGTTTCTGCAGAGAAGCAGATATCAGTTTATACATAAAAATGAGGTTAAAAAAATAAAAAAATAGTATAACAAAAAAAAAAATTAAAACATGTTTTTTGCCAATATACACACTCTTTGGTACCCTTGGTATTTTGTTCTAGGGATTTGATTATGCAATTACCATCGTTTCAAACACTAAATCCAGCTGAAATACCTGATAAATTACGACAACTACTAGAAAAACATCGTCATGAATTAATGACCATGATTACATCGCAACAAACTGGGTTGAATATACTGCATCTTTTTAATGTTCAAGGCCATGCGTTAGAATTATTCTGGAGTCCTTGTTCACATTTAAATGCTGTCATAGGGAGTGAGGATTGGCGAGAATGTTATTCGGCATGTTTACCGATGCTTTCTGCGCATGATACCTTCATGCATCAAAATGAGGATTTATATTGCATATTAAAAAATATGGATACGCAAGATTTGTCACCAGGATTAAAAAAAATGCAGGAGGATTTTTTAATCAGTTGTGAGTTATCAGGTATTGGTTTAAGTAGAGCCAAACGAAAACGTGTGGAAGAAATATCTGAGCGCTTAGATCATTTGGCGCAACAATTTCAAAATCAAATCATTGATTCACAAAAAAAATTTAGACTGCATCTGAACGATGAAAAAAAACTAGCGGGTATTCCTGAGCATGTGATTGAAAATGCAAAACACCGGGCAAGCACAGAAGGCATGCAGGGTTTTGTTTTAGGGTTAGATCAACCCACCTATTCAGCAGTGATTTCTTATGCAGAAGATAGAGATTTAAGAAAAATGTATTTTAAAGCCTATAATACCAGGGCTTCAGAAATTTGTGTTTACGATAAGGCCGCTTTTGACAATACCCCATTGATCTTAGAAACTTTAAAGCTTAGAGAAGAGCTCGCCCAGTTGGTGGGCATGCCAAACTATGCGGCTTATTCTTTAAAAACCAAAATGGCAAAAGAGGTCTCGCGTGTTCAAAAGTTCTTAAATGAGTTAACAGAATCTGTACTTCCGATTGCAGCTCAAGATGTAGAAACCATTAAAAAGTATGCAAAATTGAAAGGATTTAATGAAGAACTCGAACCGTGGGATACTTCCTATTATGTTCAAAAACGACAAGAGGAAATTTTTTCTATTAACCAAGAAGCGTTAAGAACCTATTTTCCTTTAAGACATGTTCTAAAAGGTGTCAATCAGTTATTAAATAAACTCTATCACTTGGAATTAGAGCCTTATTCTGTAATGGACATTTGGCATCCTGATGCCGAGTGTTTGGCCATAAAGCAAAATAACGAGATTTTGGGACTTATTTATTGCGATTGGTTTAGTCGAGAGGGCAAAAGGGGAGGCGCATGGATGGATACCCTTCAAACCCGTTGCCGCATGGCTGATGGTGCCCTTTATCCAGCGATTACTTTCTTAACATGTAATTTTGCAAAACCAACACCTGGAAAGGATGCAGGACTAACCCATGATGAGCTTCTAACGTTATTGCATGAGTTGGGTCATTGTTTACACCACTTATTAAGTGAGGTGGATGAGTTTTCAGTTTCAGGTGTTCATGGTGTAGAGTGGGATGCGGTTGAATTGCCTAGCCAATGGATGGAAAATTGGGGATGGCAAAAGAAATGGATAAATATTTTAAGTCAACATTTACCGGAAACGCTATTTGACCAGTTGTTAGCCGCTAAAAATGATATGGTGGGGATATTCTTGTTGCGGCAGTTGTTATTTGCAACCTATGATTTTAGTATTCATGAGGCAGCAGCTCCTCAATCTTTGACTGTTGTGCAAAATCAGTATTTAGATATTCTCCGAAAATTTGCGGTTTGGCCTGTGGATTGGGAGCAACGATTTCCACAAACGTTTTCACATATTTTCGCGGGTGGTTATGCCGCAGGGTATTATAGTTATCTGTGGGCCGATGTATTGTCCTGTGATGTGTTTGAGTGGTTTGAGCAAAACATGGAGCATATGCATGCTTGTGGTGAAGCTTTTCGAAAAAAAGTCTTGTCCAGGGGCGGTGCTTGCTCTGCATTAGATGCTTTTAAAAATTTAATGGGTAGAGAGCCAGAGCAAAAGGCATTGTTGCGAGCATATGGATTATTAAAGGACTAAGGCATGCAAAGTATATACGACATTCCTATTCAAGATTTAGAGGGTAACATTACAAACCTTAATGCTTATCGCGGACAGGTGATGATGATTGTGAACGTTGCGAGTCGTTGTGGTTTTACCCCTCAGTATAAACAATTGGAGCAATGGTACCGACAATATCAATCGCAAGATTTTGTCGTATTAGCCTTTCCCTGTAATCAGTTTGCGGGACAAGAGCCAGAAAATAATCAAAAAATTAAGGCATTTGCTCAAAGTTGTTTTGCTGTTACTTTTCCATTATTTGCAAAAATTGATGTAAATGGCGAGAACAAAGCGCCGATGTATGCTTTTTTACAAAAACATCTGAAAAATTGTTTTTTTAAACGCATTCCCTGGAATTTCACGAAGTATTTGGTGAATCGAAATGGAGAGGTGTGCGCCCGATTCTGGCCGATAATCCCTCGTTGGTGGGTGGAAAAATGCATCCAAGATCTGCTGAAAAAAGATCGATGATGGACTTTTTATGATCAATCGGATATAATTCGCATTGAGTTTTTGAATGGAGGATGTGCGTGAATTATATCCGAGGTCTTATATTAAACTTAATTTTACTGGCATTGGCTTTTGCAAAGGGCGCAACACCAGAAGTGAAAAATATCCCATCATCGTCATCGAATTTGGTTTTTCAGGTGGTGAAGTCAACATTTTCTTTGGATAAAACCACTGTTAAAAAGGCAAATATTGAGAAATTAGATAGTTCTTTTGGGTTGCATCTTTATTTAAAGCCCAAAGCTGAAAAAAAATGGCGTAAAATATCAGGGCAAAATATTGGTCGACATATGAATATTGTTTTGAATGGAAAAGTGATTTCCATGCCCATCTTAGAAAGTGAAATGGGT
>DDPL01000028.1:27567-57097 GCA_002342175.1 Legionellales bacterium UBA2469
GACCTGGTTTCGACGTGGGTTGCAAAACCTGAGGTGCATGCAGAGCCTGAGTAAGCTCTTAAATAAAGCTCATTAAATATAAATGCAAACGATGCATACTTCGCGGAAGAAGCTTTAGCTGCATAAGCTTAAACTTCTAAAGCACCGTGCGAGGCCAAAAACCCTCGCCCCGTTGACCAAGTTTCGCTTATTGGATTTGAATCAACGGTCATCTTAGATAAGCTAGTGTTTACTGGTGTCTGGACAGTGAACGCGAAATTTAACAGAATCGCTCGAAGTGGTGTTGTGGGTTGGACCACTAGAGTTAAAACAACCAATCCAACTAAGCATGTAGATCCAATGGCAGAGGACTTGCGGACGCGGGTTCGATTCCCGCCGCCTCCACCATATTGAATAACTAAGACATCCAAAAACATCCTGCAGGCCTTGAAATACGGGCCTTTTTTATTTATCCTTCGTCCAACAAGATTCATTAAAAGCCCCCAGGAGCCAATGGAGAAACAACGAGGCTCGCTCGATTGCCCATTGCGGTGAATGGTAAGCATGAGCCAGCATTTCCTTGTCGCATGGAGATTTGGGAGCCTGAGCGTCGTTACTCAGTGCAAACGTTGATAGATGGTCTTCAACTTGAAATTGTACATACAGAACGATCAAAACAAGAGAAATCAGATACGCCTCAAAATGAAGAGGTAGATACTGAGACGATATGTATTCCGTGTCCAGAAGAAAATGCTGTAATTACCCTTCTTCGGCAACGTAATTTGTATAAAGCGCCTCTTGACATGGGTAGGCATGATATCACTTGTCCGTGGAAAGAAGAGCATACTGATGGGGTCGATGGTGGTACAGCTTATTTTGAGCCAGATGACAATTGGCCTATCGGTGGTTTTAAATGCTTTCATGGTCATTGTGATGATAGGCATATTCGGGATTTATTGCGTATTCTTGGCATTTCAATAAGTGTTGCTCGTATGAAACCTGTTATCCGTATTATTGCTGGAGAAATTCATCGTATAGCAGATTCTGCCGAAGTTGAATTGACGAGATCAAAAAAATATTATCAACGAGGAAATCTCATTGTAGCGGTGTTTAACGATGCAGGAACACATGAGACCAGAATACAAGCACTATCTAAACCTGCTTTAGTTCGGGCATTGGCAGGTATTGCTGTTTGGGAGCGCTTTGATGGTCGAGCAAAAGATTGGGTACGTATTGACCCCCCTGAGCGTCATGCCTCAGTATTATTTGATGCAGCCAATTATCCGCATTTACCGGCACTCAATGGTTTGGCGCGTCAACCGTATCTTCGTTCAGATGGAAGTCTTATGAATACCGCAGGATATGACATATCCACGGGTATGTTTGGGATGTTCGATGCAGCCCAATTCGCGATTCCTGAGAAACCATCGCGCATGCAAGCAGAAACTGCTCTTGCATTATTGGAAGACCTATTAGCTGAATTTCGTTTTGCCAAGGATTCTGATAAGGCGGCTGCTTTATCAGCAATTTTAGCAGCGACAATACGGCCAAGTCTTGCTCTCGCGCCTATGTTTCATGTACGTGCACATGCAGTTGGCTCAGGTAAATCATACTTGTGTGAATTGATTACGGCTTTTGCTACACCTCAACGAGGAACGCCGACCACGTTCCCTGCAGATGATGAAGAATGCCGAAAACTACTGTTAGCAGAATTACTGCGTGCTCCCGCAGTAATTGAATTCGACAACCTTACAAGCGATTTGATAGCACACAAAAGCCTGTGTACAGCATTAACCTCAGAGCTTATCAGTGGGCGCATACTCGGTGTATCCAAGACAGCTACGGTTAGTACGCGCACACTTTTTCTATCCAGTGGCAATAATGTTGGGCCGGTTCAAGATATGGCACGACGTTGCATCACAATTAGCCTTGATCCCGCAGTAGAGATTCCGGCTGCGCGTACGTTTAATCGACCAGACTTGATTCGTGAGCTGCTACAAGAACGAGAACGTTATGTTTCAGCCGTATTGATAATTATACGTGCATGGATCGTCGCGGGCAAACCAAAAACAAAATGTGAGTCTTTAGGCAGTTATGGTGAGTGGTCTGATTTATGTCGTCAACCGCTGTTATGGCTTGGTTGTGTTGACCCAACCTCATCCGTATTTGAAGCATTGGCAGAAGATCCTGATAGAGAAACCTTAGCGCGCTTATTAGAGTCTTGGTATACAGAGTTTGGGAAAGCACCAACCATGATACGTGAGGCTATGAATGCCATCAATCAACTTCGTGATTGTGAGCTGAGAGAAGTATTGCAGGATATTGCCAGTGAGCGCGGTGAAATTAATCGTCGTAAGTTAGGCTGGTGGTTCAAACGCCACGCTGGGCGGGTTGTAAATGGATTACGTTTAGTCCGTTGTAGTGGCAACAGTTCGGCCGAAAAATGGAGTGTTGAATCGGTTTCTCCGGTTTTAACGGTTCTAAACAGTTCGATTGATGAAAATGTCAATACTGCAGATGCATATCGGCGTGCGTCATCGGGAGAGTAATTATCGACAATTTTCCAATTGATTTCGGTAAATAAGGAGGACCGTATGGGTGGATTTGGTAGTGGGCGTCATTTTTATGATGCAAAAGCAACAACAAATAGCTATCGACGTATGGATGTGCGTCGATGGCAACGCGATAAATTATTAGCACCAAATAATTCATTTAGCTGGCAGTGGATATCTGAAGGAAAGGTGATTGCATCCATTCGTGTGGATGTGGCTGCTGATCTGAGTTATGTAACGCTTCGCTATAAAAATAAAAAAAATGACGAAGAATGGAAAAGCTTTGATTACAACATTCGTCTTACATGGGGCGATTGTCATTTGGGTGGTCGGCGCCCTTGGTTTATATGCCCTGTTAAGATATGCAATCGTCGTGTTGCTATTCTCTATGGTGGGAGTGTGTTTGCATGCCGCCATTGTTACAATCTAGCGTATAAAAGCCAGCGTGAATCAACATGCGATCGAGCTACACGGCGTGCGGAAAAAATACGTGAAAAATTAAAGTGGGATCCTGGTGTTTTAAATGGCGAACAGTGGAAGCCGAAGGGAATGCATTGGCGCACGTTCTAGCGTCTATGCGATCAACATGAGGATTTTGTCGATGTTGTTTGGCGAGAAGCAAGACGGCGGTTTGGTATTAACATAAATGACTACATCTAAAAGTATAAGCAAGCTTGGTCATTCAGGCAGATTCGTTGTTATCACTTTCTGAATTTGTGGTTTGTTGTATTCTGCATGACCAGCTTCAACTAACAAGTTCGGAAGCGGGCTATACTGCGCTTTATCATGGGTATGACCGCATAACACCAAAAAATGGATATCTGGATACACTATGCAAATATCGTTGAGTACATCGCCGGTTGCTTTCGATGCAAAGTAAGGTAGCCAATCATCACTGCTAATCTGTCCATCATGCAAACATACTTCTTTAAATGGTGGGATGTGTGTTAAAACGATAATTTTCGTGGGATTTTTCTTCACCGCATCCAACAATTGTACTCGTAACTGATCGGCATCATAGTCAGCCAGTTTCTGCATTTTAGCTAACAATTGAGACCGGCCAAGAATTTTTTCTTGAAATAAATCCGTGATCATTCTACTGTCATTGAGCGCGACTCGGCTGGCATAATAATCCCCCAGTCGACCATCAGCCCAGCCATCTTGGCCAACCAACAAAGCGTTATTATCCAAAGACATCGGACCAGATGCATGTAACCAGAACAAGTATTCATTGGCTTTGGTTAGCTCCGTCATCTCAGTTCGTACTGTATTTACTTGACCTCGATAATAGTCATGATTGCCAAAAACAAAATAAATCGGCCTTTTAATAAAACTTGCCAGTTCTTGCAAAATATCTTTGATGTTGGGGGCTTCTGCAATATCACCACTTATTAGAACATCATCACACCCAGTGCTAACAATTTCTTGGTAAAATTTTTTGCGTTCATCAGTATCAAGAAAATTTAGATGAATGTCCGTTAACCATGCCAGTTTCATATTACTTACTCTGTATGGAAGTTAATTTCTGTTCGAGTAATTCAATCCGATCATCAGTAACACTTCCGTATTGAGCAAAATGACCAGGGATAGCACCCTTAAAGGATGAGCTATTCATGACTTCGTGCAACGAATTAGACAAATATTCACGCAGTTTTGCATCTGAATTATTGATCTCATCTACTATTTCATTACGTCCGTCCAGTATCGACACGATGTCTTCAAAATCATGACTGGCGTAACAATCCATTTTGCCTCGAGTCCTGAATGCTTCAAATTTGGTAGCTAAAAAATATGGGGCTGTAACAATTCGAATTTCTATGGTGTCGGTTAGTGGATAAATGGTTGAGGCTGCGATAGCTTCTTTGTACCAACGATTGCCAAATCCTAAAATTTTCTCATCCGTAGGCATTACATCCAAAATAACTTCATCATAAAACCATCGACAAATAACATCTTCAAATAACATCTTCAGATATCGATTTCTTAAAACCTTGTTGTGTTAGCTTTTTCTCAAGTTGGTGATATTGATTCAATGAAATTACATCAACGATGCAGTCAACATCTAATGTGTAACGCACATCCGGTACCAGCGGATCAGAAATAAATAATCCCGTAGTGCATCCTCCAAGAAAAACCACATCATTTCGAATATCACCTAATTTTGTTGCAACAAACTCTAGCATGCGAAGGTTTGCGAGTTTGACATTGTTATTACCCAGCATAGTTTAATTTTTCCTTTAAAAGTGTTGTAGCGAGGTTGCGTTCTCGCGGCCGCCCTGAGCGTATAGCATCAATTAAGACCAATAATTCTTGAAAAGCTGAGTCGGGATTTGCCCGTAAAGCCTTCGATAAATTAGGATGAATAGGCAATAATGCTACGCCACGCGCTTCACCCATTGCATCAGGCCACACAGGTATAGGATCATTACCTAATGCGATTTTATCGCGGAAAATGGGAGCGGCAATTGCTGTGGGCGTTCCCCGAGTGTATTCACCCAGTTTTCCAGGAAAGAGAAATTTAATTGCATGTATTAAAAACTCCTCTGCTGCATGAATATTTGGAAAGAGCTTTCCTTGTTTATCTTTTCTTAATAAGCTAGCTTCTTCCAATCGCCGTATGCCCGCATTAATCTCAGCTAAGCTGATACCAAGGGCCGAAGATAGTTGCCGCTGAGATAAGTCTGTAGCGGGATGAGCTAGTAACTTTAATAGCACAACACAATCTTGGGGTTTTAACATGGTATCATTCTCTGACTGACGTAATAGAAGTATATCACAAGTGTTCGCTGTTCGCGAACAGAAGAACAGTGGTGATTGAGGAATTCGGTTCGATCCCCAACCTAACACCGCCCAAACAGGGGCCTATTTGGGGGCTTTTTTAAAAACCACATTGAAATAATCATTGATTATCAATCAATTATATAGTCAATGTTATGGACGCCGCCCCACCACTTACTAATCTTAGATGTTCCTGAAAAGTCCTTTTAACCCTTGCCAGCATTGATTGCAAGCGGTTTTTGTTACCTACCTGTTCCTAATGATTCCCTTGATGTCCTGCTCTATTTGTTGGTATTATCGTTGGTACTTTCAAGATCAACAACACAGATACCAACAAATGAGATATAAATCCGACATTCCGCACCCTAATTTAGGAATAAATTTTCATAAAGGGTTTTCCAATGGCATTTAAAATAATTTGATGCCTTTCTTTGAGATTGATGACTACGATTTGATTCATATTATTTTGGGTAATATCAAGAACATGAATTCCTTGAAAGCATTGAAATACCCATCTTGCAGTTGGATTTTGACAGGGCTTCTTTTTCATATCGGGGAAAAAAGTTCCTGTTTTTTTCAATGATGTTCTAATCTGATGTTCTAGTGCTGCATAGACCATTAAACAACAGGTCATTACCATGAGTAATGCCTCTATTCGTTCAGGTTTTTTTAAAAATAGTGATGAAACAAGAAAATCAGGACTCTTTAAAAATCGAAAACCACCTTCAACTTTTTGTTGAGATTTGTAATGGTCTAGCATTGCTTGCATATCAAGATGCTCTGAACAATCATTGGTTGCCAAAATGAAAATACCTAAGTTTTTCTCGGCATTTTTGCGATGCTCAGATGAACATATTATCTTGCCACTGACTTGATAAGATATCGTTCCTTCAGCACTTAATGAAGGTCGACCACGACTTTTATGTTTCGTGATTTTCTCTATGCTAAAGGATTCTAAGGCTGCAAAGCTTTGTTCATTTTCCCAACGTTTAATCGCTTTTAATGCATCAGCCTCACAAGAAAAGTCTTGCTGGCACAGTTTGTTGAAGGATTTTTGAGAGGTTTCGATGAATTTAGTAATTCTTTTTTCCAGGCTTATCAATTCTTTTTTATTGGCATGTTGGCTATGAACAACCAACCATTTTTGTGGAACTGAGGCATAATCGGATTTAACAAATGCAGCTCGATAGCCATCTTTTAAATCTTCAAAATGAAGTGTATCCAATTGAGATATAAGTTCTTTAACTTCAACTATTTTTTGGGGGACTCGGGTAATAAAAAATTGTTTTTGTTCATGTATCGCTTTAATCGTTTCAGCAACGTAAAGTGCTGAATCACCTATCCAGTAACGTGATTTTTGAGCTGCTTTTAAACTTGAAATATGTGACTTAATGAGCTTCTTAAATGTTTCTGTAGCATTTTTATTGCCACTATGGGCTTTCATATAAACAGGGATGCCTGCTTGATTTTCAGTGATTAAATTTAATATCACTTGATTTAGTTCAGGTCTATGGTCGCGACTATAGCCTTTGGTTAATCGAATACCGGTGAAATCATCATCTACGCTATATTCACCATCAACATGAAAGCTTGTTGTATCAATATTAATGGCTTCACAAGGCAAACCAAGGTATTTAATCACGGCTTCACCTAGATGCTGGTAAAGTTCACTAACACCATACTCAAATAACTTATCAAGGCATCTACCTAACGCATCATCATTAATTTGTTCTGCTTTAATATCAATCCCTAGAAGTCTTTGAATCGGTTTGTCTTCAAAATATTGAGAATACATATGCAATGTTCGGCCTGTAAAACCCAGACCATTTAAAATCATTGCTTCAAGACATTTGCCGGTACTGATAATTTTATCATTTGCAGAGCTTGGGACTAGTTTATCAATAATTTCAGCGATACCGACTTCTTGGCATAACCCGGCAACCAGGCCTAAATGGTCTAAATTCTTGATATTTAAGTTTGATAAATCCATGATTTCGGCTCCCAAAGGGAAGTATAAGATCAAAATCCAGATCTGCTGTCAAGAATTTTTAGAAAAAAGGTATATTTTTAATTCAATTTATGGGGTGCGGAATAACGGTTATTATAACATATTTGGTCATTAATTTGCTGTTTTAAAGTTTATTTGTCTATCTTAGGGCGACTCAATGACCAGCCCTTTATTTGTTTTCACTTCTCCCAATGTGAAAAATGAACGCAATTGCTGAACTCCAGGCAATGACAACAACACGTTTGCATACAGCCGCTTAAACGCATGAATGTCTTTCACCCTAATTTTCATCCAATAGTCAAAATCACCCGTCAACAACACGCATTCCATGATGACAGGGATTTTTTGCACGGCCTCTTCAAATATGGAAAAACTATTCGCAGTTGATCGCTCGAGAATCACCCCTACGTAGACTAAAACTGATAAGCCCAATTTATCGGGATCAAGTACCGCTCCGATATGCTGGATATAGCCTTCGTCTCGTAAACGCTTTGTTCGGTTCCAGCATGCTGTTTTACTGATGCTAACCTTGTCAGCCAAGTCAGAGTTAGCTATATCACCTTGATTTTGCAGGATTTTTAAAATCTTTACGTCTACCCGGTCAATGGTCATGTGAACATTATTCCTGTTTTGATTCGTATGTCGGATTATTCTATCACGAAAATTAAATTAACAAATATTTTCACCCATTATTTGAATGAAAATAAGAACCATCCTCATTAAATGCCGATCTATAATACAACCAGAGCGTTTAAATAAACAGGATGTTGAATAACACCGTATTGAGGGCAGGATGATAAACAAAGAAGAATGTCGCCATGAAGAGCATAATCATGCTTACCTTGAGGAATGGATACATTGGGTTACTAAAATAAATGATACGCGTCTTGATTGGTTGTGGATGAGGTTCGCTATCACGGCGGGTGCAGCGGCGGGATGGATTGGGTTTTCGAACGCGTTACCCGTTTTGAATGCGATGAAACCAGTCACTGATGTTTTAAGTTGGAGCCTCTTTGGTGGGCGCTTTGTGATGCAATCAATATTGGTGATACAACGGACTTTGCAAACTGTTGAGGATAAGCCAACTAGCGTTACGAAGGTTATCTGTCTAAATGATTTTTTATGGGGTACATCTAATTTTTTATCTGCACAGTGGTTACACGACAATGAACTAAGACCATCTGTTGGTACACTGGGGTGGTGGGGTAATGTGTGCATGGAGGTCTTACTGATTTATGATGTGATATTCGCGGCTTGGCAGTTCAGGCATGAGCAACATCAGGCTAATGATTTGATCATATCATCAAATGAACGACAGGTACAATGGCAATACAAAAAACAAGCTTTATTGAGTAACCTAGTTTATACCATCAATCTGGCATGTGGGTTTTTGTTATTTCGAGGGTTTTCAACAGAAATCAATAACACTGTCCCGCCATGCGTCGGGGCTGGTTTATGTGCTGTTTCAACAGGCCTGTTTCGTGTAATTGAGTGGGCAATAGTGTTATGTAAACTCAAACAGAAGCAATGTTTAGTTACGCCAAACACGGTCGAATCTCAACATTTTCAGCATGCTTTTCAACAAACTGGTGTTGGAGCTGGTGTATCGGTAGGACTTGATCTCTTATTGCCATTGTTTATTTGGATGTCATCAGATGCAAACAATATGATCGTGGTCATTGTGCTCAGCTTGAGTGCCAATACATTAATCAACGGTTGTTTTAAACGTGACAAAGCCTCACCATTAAGTCGTTGCTCGTTATTTGCGCCACATCAAAGCCCACGCATTTCCCCTGTATCTTCCGAGATACCACAACTTTCATTAGCTTGATGTAAAGATATTGCCCTCGAAATTAGCATGTGTCACATTTTTTGACGTAAATATAAGCTGGGAAATGCTAAAATTATGTTGGCTTACCTTTCCAACTATCACCAGGCAGTTGGCTAATAATCCGCTCTTGCACATGGAGAGCATCAGTAATAGGATGATAATCGGCTATGTTAAACTCTGGTGGAAGTAACGGAAAAATATCATTGACGAACGCTTCATCATTTAATTTACCTGATAAATTAGCTTCAAACTCTGCACGCGATACCTTGGTCTGGTCAAAAGCCATGTACTGGTGGAACGATTGCAACATTTTGTCTATATCTAACTCAGGAAATTTTTTCAAAATAATCACGAGATCAAATAAATCACGACCCTTTTTGCGTTGGTATAGTGCGCGTAATTTAGTCGCTAGCAACTCTTCCAGATGAAATGTTGTAATCATGGTTTGTTGCGAAAACCACAGGCTTTTTATTGCAAATGCTTTTTCTGTGAACCCTAAAATAGCAAAATGCTCACGAGTGTTAATTTCAACTTTTAATCGCATGGGGGTGATGGGTTGGCTTTCGGAGTCAAAACGATACACCAACGTGGCACGGCCCTTATTGCTTTTTCAACGAGGCTCACCTAGCCATGGATTTAACTGTGCGCCTAGTGCTTCTATAATCGGTCCAATGGGGCCTTCTGTGATTTGAACTAAATCGATGTCTTCAGAATAACGCGCTGCGGGTTGAACAAATAGTTTATGTAGAGCAGTGCCACCACGGAACGCCAATGCACTCGCCAGCAATGGGTGTGAAAATATTTCAATGATCGCTCGTGATAACACGAGGTCTTGTTCAACTTGGGCTTCACTCGACCATGGGGCAAACTGTTGCCATTCGGTAATAAACGCTTGTGGAATCATATATCGCTCTCTATCTGTTCATTTACATATAAATGCCAATCCAAATTTTTAGGCGCAGTTTTATAGGGTTTATCTGCGCGCAGCGGAATAAATCGGGGGCTATGCTCGTTAATCCAATTTTTGATCAAACCAAGAATGTCCTCTCTGGCTTCAACTATTCCTAATAAATACCCCATGCGTTGCAAATAAGGTAACTCCAGACTTTCTGTTGCTAATAATTGGGTAAAGCGTGTGAGATCCAATTTTTCTTGTAACTCACTTAATATGGTTGCAACGTGATTTAAATAACCCGCAGACTTTACATAACGCACTAGATCAAATGCGGTCATCTCGGGCGTAGAGACGTTCATATACCCTGTAGGCGTTTTAAGTTGTTGATAACTTATCGCAGGAATGCTTTGTTTAATTAAGCATTGTAGTCGTGTGCGACCCGTTACGATGGTGCGAAATCGTTTAACAGAGATGACTTGAAATACTTGAGGTTGCTGATGAGCTGCCCCATGCAAAGCAGCCGCAGATAATAGTCCCACATAATAATCTTGTGGTTCATATCGCATTAATGAATCGATGTACCACGTTACCGGTGGTGCGCCTACTGTTTGATACTCTGTAGGAACAATGACATAAAAGCCTTGTTTAGGCCGCGTTAAACGCTTTTTCTTAATCAACCTCAATGCTGCGAGCTTGAACGCTTCAGGGGTAATTTATAAATTATGCAACGCCTCCTCTCGAGTGAAGGCATAACGACCACCCATTTGAAGTGTTGTGATGTACTCTGTTAATGATATATTTTGCATTTTCATTCACAAAACGCATCACTATTTGATACGTTTTGCAATCGATATGTTAAATCCATTGAAAAATAATATATCTGAGTTTGCAATCCCTACTGAACAATGCTTAAGATAAGCGTTATTGATTAAACCTGCATTAGGGATAATATGGAACACTTGCTTGCATCAATACCCTATTCAACAACAATGCTTAAAATTATAGCATTAGTTGTATTGGGCGTATTATTGAAAATATCCCCAAAACTTACCTTACGCAGCAGCTTTTAGTAACTGCAGCTCGTTGAACATAATTTGATTTGCTTTCAAAAGCAGTTTTTGCTTAATAGCAAAATGATTCATGGCTGTTTTGACCTTCAATAACTCCAACTGACAAAAGCCACCATTGATGCAAATAAATAGTTACATTGAGTCTGAATGGTTTTAGTTGGTGATTTAGACAGACTTGCATTTTGCTTAATAGATTTGTGAAACTCTTCAATTCTCCACCGTATTTGGTAGGCTTCGTACATGCGGCCAGCATCAATGGATAAATCATTCGTGATGAGATAAAGCGTTCCTGTTGAGCCGTCTTCGTTTGTGAAGACTTTCATGAGTAATTTGGCAGGAAACGCTATGTCCTTAAGATGTATAGTGATGGCGTCACCATTATTCCACTCGAGTGTGTTCACTTGTTGATATTGACTGCTATCAGCATCTCGCTTAGTTAATGCCACACAGCGATTAGATTTGATGCCAATAATGAAGTGTTTTTTTAAATCATGATGAATAAAGGCCATATTGGTTTTTGAGCCAAACCAATTGTCTGCTAAAACATAATCAAATAAAATATGATTGCTCACAGTTTGCTGAATCAAGGAACGAAACATATCATTCTTGCTGATTTGAGATTTTCTTTTTCCGGTAAAGCAATATCACCATATCGAACTAAGCAAGAAACAATATTAATACCTTTCATACAATAAAACACCACCTGTTTTTTGTTCATGGCGACGTACATCTGAGTTTACATAATGTATATAAATAGATATGCTTGCTAGGTTTGATACGTTTTCTTGGAGTGCTATGAAAAATCGATTAACCAATCGACCTGAAAATACAGCTTTTTTTAGAACAGCTTTGCGAATCCATGGGTCTGCAACACCTAAAGTTATTCGATTAGTGATGTTTTTTATGTGTTATGCCGGGATGGTTTCCTTTCTGGGGCATCGCTATCCTCAAATCGGATTACCCATAGGTCCTTTTGAATATGGTGGATTGATCATGGGATTGATTTTGGTTTTTCGAATAAATGCAGGCTATGATCGATGGTGGGAAGCACGTAAACTATGGGGCACCATCGTGAATCAATCACGTAATTTGAATATTATTCTAATGCAGTATTCAAAAGGCGATAATCAAGAATGGAAAAAGACCATCCAACAATATTTAATCGCCTGGCCTATACTGATGAAAGTTGTTTTACGAGAAAATTTGGATATGGATGTCATTAAACACTTATTTAGCACGGACAAATTAAGAATATTAAGTCAGGCAAAAAATCCCGCAAATTTATTATCAATGTGGATAGCGCAGCATATCGAACAAGCAAGAGAAAAAGATATCATTGATGATTTTACTTTTTTGCGTGCGGATGAACAACGTGAACAAATGACCAATGCGCAAGGAGCTTGTGAGCGTATTTTAAAAACACCAATGCCCTTGGTTATGGCTATTAAATCCAGACGTTTTATCTTGTTTTTTTTATTGGTATTGCCATTTGCATTGATTAATATTTCCGTCTACATAACGCCATGTATATTATTTTTAGTTTCTTATGCCCTTTTATCCTTGGATCAAATCAGCATCGAGTTACAAAATCCATTTTCAGTGAAGCATTTGAGTCACTTACCATTGGATGAAATTTGCCGTACCATTGAAAAAAATATTATTGAAATGAACACGATTCATGATGAGTAAATCAACAGAGAAATATTATTTTTTTGTTGTTACCAAAATGCGGCGAAAAGCCCCTGGATTCATCCATNNGGCTATCGACATGAAAAGTGCTTAATAACGTCTTTTTTTCTTCGATGGTGCTTGCCATAAAAAATGAACCTTTAATTTCAGGGTGTTGTGCGACTTCATAACTGCAAACATCAATACTGGCATCTGGCATCATTTTAAATGGGATAGGATGCGGTGTTATTCGGATGAGATCATTCATATAAGTTGGAACTTTTTGCAGAATATCCTCCATTTCCTGGCCTTCAATGTGAGTTAAAAGGAAGACTTTAGTTTGTTCTCGACTTTATCTTCCTACAATATAGATATATTCCATTGAATGTCTTTCAAGGATGTAAGTTATTGGAACAGCATCTAACCAATCATTTTTCAAGAATATATTTTGAAGCTATGTCGGTGTGGGACAAGCCCATGTATTAAATGATAATAAAGCGAGTAGTGTGAGAATATTTTTACGCATGATGTTGGGTTTTAAAAAGCATGTGCTCAGATGTTATCACATCTTATTATCGTATTCTATTGTCAAATTGTGCTAAACTAAGACATATGAAATCATTATAAATGAAATGACATGCACATCACACCCGAACTATTGAAAAAAATTGTAGAGACTGCTGAATTATCACAAGAAGGCGATACCGCAAATTATATTCCTGAGTTAGCACATGTGAATAAAGACTTAACGGCGCTGGGTATTGTGGAACTTGGTGAAGCACCAGTGATTTATAGTAATGATAAGTTAGATCCGGTGACACTACAAAGCACTGGAAAATTAGTGCCACTTATTGGCCTTTTAGAAGAGTATGGTGTTGACCAAGTGTTGGATTGGGTAAAAGTTGAGCCAACAGGAGATGATTTTGCATCCATTAGCCGTTTAGAACGTTATGGACCAAAGCCTTCTAATCCTATGGTTAATGCAGGCGCAATTGCTTTATGCTCTTATATTCCAGGAGAGGGAGAGCAACAATTTGCCTGGTTAGAACGATGGGTTCAGCGTTTATTTAATCAGCGCCTGATGATTAATCCTTTAATTTTCGCCTCTGAAAAACGGACAGGAGATAGAAATCGGGCATTAGCTTATTTATTACATAGTCGTAAAAATTTAGGTAAAAATGTTCCTGAAACTTTAGATTTGTATTTTGCATTGTGTTCTTATGAGGCTACATTAGAGCAAATGCTTTATTTGCCTACTTTGTTGGCCAATGGCGGACGAGATCCATTTTCACAAGAACAAATCATTTCTGAAAACACTTGTAAAATAACTGTGGCAATTATGGCAACCTGCGGGCTCTATGATGAAACTGGCACACATATGGTTAAAACAGGGATGCCAGCAAAAAGTGGTGTGTCTGGTTATATTGTGGCACTGGTACCAGGGAAAGCCGGAATTGTTGCATTAAGTCCTCGTGTTAACTCCAAAGGAAATAGTATTCGGGGCGAAATCATGCTTCAAGAGCTTTCACAGCACACCGGATGGCATTTTGCTATGCCTTAATTTTGTATCTTCAAAAATGATGGTACAATATTTTTTGTCATTTTGTTTTGAGAATTCTGTATGATTATCCTAAAAGAGTGCTTTCAGCAGGGTCTTTTGTCTAGAAAGACCTGGATGTCAAATGTCATTGCCGGAATTATTGTTGGGATTGTCGCTTTGCCATTGGCCATGGCATTTGCAATTGCTTCAGGTGCAAAGCCTGAGCAAGGTATTTACACAGCAATTGTTGCGGGTATCTTAGTATCTTTATTTGGTGGGAGTCGTGTGCAAATTGCAGGCCCCACGGGTGCTTTTATTGTTATTTTGTCTGGAATTACTGCGAAATATGGAATGTCAGGTTTACAGCTTGCAACTTTAATGGCTGGTGTCATGCTTTTAGGCATGGGCGTACTCCGTTTAGGGGTTGTGATGCAATATATCCCTTATCCTGTTATCTTAGGATTTACGGCAGGTGTTGCTTTGGTAATTTGGGTTGGACAATGGCCTTCCTTTTTTGGGTTGCCAGCAATCACAGGTCATCATTTTCATGAGAAGTTATGGCATACTCTACAAGCTTTTCCTAGTATTGAAGGTTTA
Organism: Legionellales bacterium UBA2469; assembly: GCA_002342175.1. Taxonomy (GTDB): domain Bacteria; phylum Pseudomonadota; class Gammaproteobacteria; order Legionellales; family Legionellaceae; genus UBA2653. Next base: position 42,486 of record DDPL01000028.1, read on the forward strand.
ACGACGTTATTGGGCATATTGGGCTTGTTATTGACGATTTTTGTGCCAAAAATTCCAGGGCTAAGTCGAGTTCCAGGAACCTTAGTGGCGTTGGTTGTTGTGACGGTAATCCAGTATGTTGGAGATTTCCCCAATGTCATGACGATTGGAAAAGCCTACGGTGGTATTCCCAGTGGATTACCCCACTTCAATTGGCCCGCATGGACTTGGCACGATTGTATTACATTAATCGGTCCTGCATTTTCCATTGCTTTATTGGGGGCAATTGAATCTTTGTTATCTGCAGTTGTCGCGGATGGGATGATTGGAACAAAGCACCAAGCCAATCAAGAATTAATTGGGCAAGGAATTGCAAATATTGTAGCACCACTTGCGAATGGATTTGCGGCAACAGGGGCCATTGCGCGGACGGCGACGAATATTCGAAATGGTGGCACCAATCCCATTGCAGGTGTTATGCATGGAATCACTTTAATTGCCATTTTGTTATTTCTAGCACCTTTAGCGAGCAATGTGCCTTTAACAGTACTTGCAGCGGTATTATTTGTGGTGTGTTGGAATATGAGTGAATTACCGCATTGTTTGCATTTAATTCGAACAGCACCTCGNNTTAATCATGTTGGTGACATTTTTTTGTACGGTGACGGTAGATTTAGTTTTTGCCGTGCAAATTGGAGTATTGATGGCAGTTCTGTATTTCTTCTACCACATGTCACAAAGTTTGGATGTTGAGCAACATGAATTAGCAGATATGGAAGCAAACCCAGAAGCGACAACAGCAGTATTTCATTTACAAGGCCCTATTTTCTTTGGGGTGGTTGAGAATTTAGAAAAAGTCATGAAACTACGAGGCTCACAAGTTAAAACAGTGGTTTTACGTTTTGGCTGGGTCCCGATGGTGGACATTACCGCTATGCGGCTTTTAGAAAAATTGATCAAATCTTGGCATAAACAGCATATTACAGTGAAGTTGTCTGGGGTGAGCTCTATTTTAGAGGCACATTTGCAAAAGAGCGGTTTATTAAAGCTCGTGGGCCCTGAAAATGTCATGGGGTTACTGGAATAACATCTTCGATCAAGGCAGGGATTGATCTCTTGCCTTGAGCTTTAATTGGCAGAGCATGCGCTTCGTGTATCGAGCTCTTCGCCTTCATCCAGTTCCTCAATTGGCTCAAGTTTTACAAATGTATGAGGGGGAACTGTTGTAGCGGGAGATATTGGTGGAGCATTGTGTTTTAACGCCTCAAAGATTTTTACCAGTCCAACACTTAGTGTGCCGATAATACTTGCACCAATTATTTCATCAACAAGGATTTGAGACCATTTTGTATCGCTTTTAAGAATCACATTGCCAACCTCTGGAGCAATGAGACTGGCAATCAGTAAAAATCCACCACATAGAAATTTGCCTTGTAAAGAATGATTCTGACAAATTTTTAGGGTGCATTGCCTTAGTAATAGCATATTAAAGAAACTTGCAGCCATACCATTAATACATCCCCCGATGAGCACTAATAATTCTTCTTGTTGCACATGATGCTCACGAATGCTTGCGCCTATAGCGGTAAAAGTGGCCCCCAGCACGCCCAAGCAAAAAGGCCCAAAAAAGGGATTTGCGATGGGTGAAATCATATCAATAAATGCTTTAATCACGAAAATTATTGAATTGAAGCGGTCTATCAAATTCTTCTTGTTTTAACAGTGCAATGGTTGATTGAAGATCGTCACGACTCTTGCCAGTTACACGAACTTTATCACCTTGAATGCTGGTTTGAATTTTCAATTTGCTATCTTTTAAAAACTTACTAATTTTTTTTGCGCAATCTTGTTCAATGCCTTCTTTGAACTCAATTTTAAGGGAAAAGTTTTTGCCATGATGTTCGGGCTTTTCAGGAAATTCAACGCCAGTTAAGTTTAAATGAAGGCGTGCGGCTTGTTGACGAAATACGGCTTCCATTTGCTGAACCTGAAAATCGGATTCGGTCGTTAGGGTGACGGTTTTTTCTTTGAGTTCAGCTGTCGCTTGAATCCCTTTGAAGTCAAAACGATTAGAGACTTCACGTTGTGTATTATCTACAACGTGTTTTAAATTGACTTGATCTAATTCACAAACGATATCAAAAGAAGGCATGATTTTCCTATATTTTATAAGTTGTTCAATATTTGAGAAATTATAGTATGGATTGTCATAGGAGACAATCTAACTGTAGATTAAACCGCTATTTTGGGGTTTAATATGCGTAATTATTTTTATGTCATTTGAGAAATGAATATGCTAATCCAACAATTAAAAGCACGTGAAATTTTAGATTCACGAGGACAACCTACCGTAGAAGTTGATGTGATTTTAAAAGATGGAAACATGGGGCGAGCCAGTGTGCCATCGGGTGCATCAACTGGAAAATTTGAAGCGCTTGAATGGCGAGATCAAGAAGTAAACCGTTATTTTGGTAAGGGCGTTCGTGGCGCAGTAAAACATGTTGAAACTGATTTGCAATCTTTGTTGGTGGGTACATCTGTTGAATCACAAGAAGTCCTTGATGAACGTATGATTGCCTGNNCTGTGATGGGACAGAAGATAAATCTCGCTTAGGAGCCAATGCCATTCTTGCGGTGTCTTTAGCGGCCGCACGCGCACGCGCGAATTCGCTTAAGCTGCCATTGTTTTTAAGCCTAAAAGGTGAATTACCTTTATTAATGCCCGTGCCCATGCTCAATATTTTGAATGGCGGTGCGCATGCCAATAATAATTTGGATATTCAAGAGTTTATGGTCATGCCAATTGGTGCATTGGATATTGCTCAGGCTTTGGAAATGAGTCAGGCGGTGATGATGAACCTTAAAAAATTATTACAAAAAAATGGATTAAGTACTGCGGTTGGGGATGAAGGTGGATTTGCGCCAAATCTTACATCTCATGAGCAGGCATTGGACTTTATAATGCAAGCCATGGAAATATCAGGTTTGCGTGCAGGACGAGACATGGTGTTGTCTTTGGATGTTGCATCGTCTGAATGGTTCGAAAATGGAAAATATCATTTACCAAAGGCTAATCAATATCTAACAGCAGAGGAGTTAATACAATTTTATCAAAAACTTTGTAAGCATTATCCAATTGTAAGTATTGAAGATGGTCTTGCGGAGACGGACTGGGCTGGTTGGAAAGAATTGACACATGCTTTAGGGCAGAGTACTCAATTGGTTGGCGATGACTTATTTGTGACCAACCCTAAACGTTTAGCACAAGGGATTGATACCGGGACTGCAAATGCTATTCTGATTAAGCTAAATCAAATTGGAACATTATCTGAAACCTTAGAGACGATGCGCATGGCGCACCTTGCAGGTTACCGCGCGGTGATGTCGCATCGTTCTGGTGAAACCGAAGATAGTTTTATTGCAGATTTGGCGGTTGCGACCGGTTGCGGACAAATTAAGACAGGTTCATTATGTCGAACGGATAGAATTTGTAAATATAATCAGCTATTACGCATTGCAGAAATGCAAACAATTCCTTATGCTGGAAGTATATTATTTAAATCTTAAAAAACATGAAAACACTGTGGGTGATTTTAATTTTTGTTCTCTTGGGGCTGCAGTATAAACTTTGGCTGGGCGATGGCAATGTTTATGCTTTGAGAGACGTGGAGAGCAAAAATAAAGAACAAACAGAGCGAAATCAAAAACTCCAACAGCGCAATCAATCCCTTGTTGCCGAAATTACCGAACTGAAATCCGGTCAGCAGGCCTTGGAAGAAAAAGCTCGCGATGATTTAGGGATGATTAAGCCGGGAGAGACATATTATAATTTGGTAGAATAATTGCAATGTCTTCAGTTGAAGAGGGCATGGGCTGATGCCAAAGGCTTAATAAATACCCGCCTCCGCCAGAACCCGTGGGCTTAACCGCAAGCGCACCACGCTTATAAAGTTCATCAGTGATTTGTTGCATATGAGCAGTAATTAGCCCCCAGTCTTTAAAACAATCATTCGCCATTTTCATGCCGTTTGCCAATTCCTCAACCAATACCTGTGGGGATTCCAATGCCTGCATTAAAAGATTCACGCTGGATGCCATTCGCTGGTCAATTTCATGAGCCCAAGAGGGCTGCTGCTGCCAAAGGGTTTGCACTTTAGCAATCGCTTCTGATGTCATGCCAATTTCATGCGATTTAGTAAGCATCCATTGGGGACGCCATTTTAAGTTTAAAGGGCGTTGCGTCCCATTTTGGAACCACGTGCCTTGCGAGCTTCCGGCGCCAATGATATCCAGACCACTGCTTTGGCCATGAAACAAGTGTTCCATTTCACGTGCAAGTAACCAGGGTTCAATCGATTGTTGAGAATAATGCAAAATACAACGCGCTATTGCTAGGCACATGGCTGCTGATGCGCCCATTCCTTGACCGATTGGAATGCTTGATTCGATATTTAAATATCCTGTATTTGCGATGGGATGAATGGGTACGCAGGTTGACCAACCCAATTGCCATGCTTGCTGAATTGGCAAAATAAAATCATGCGAACTGATAATTTCAAGCGGTTTATTCGATGGTGTATACGTTAATTGAAGCTGATAATTGCCGAGGGGGAACACCAATGCTGGATGCCCTCTTAGAACAGATTGTTCACCACTTAAAATCCATTTTCCAAATGTTGTTGTTGTAAATGTCATAGATAATCAAATTGGTTTATTAGATGAGTTTGAATAAAATGATTGGCAAGTGCATCTTGGTCGTCGCGGAATAGCAAATGAATATTGGGCCCAGCATCCATGGTGATAATCGGGCCATCTTGATGTTGCTCCCAGAACTGTTTGAGCTTTTCAAGGATCACATGGGTTTTATCTTGAAAATAATCAAATGCAGGGTTTGCGGTTTGAAATAATTCATGCATATCGATAAATTCATCCCAGCAGATTTGATAAGCTTGCATCCAGTCCTTTGACTGTAATGAAAAAATAAGTTGTTTGAGTCGATGTTCCGCTCGTTCTGGACGTCCGGCCCAATGTGGACTGGACATGACGGCTGCATGTGCTTCTGAAGAAGATGTTTTTTTCGATTCCCTGCTGATTATAATCACATGATGCCGCAAATTTTGATAAGGTAAGTCTATATTCGTTGCGGATTCATTATCCCAAATCGCCCATGGTGAAAAAAATGAGCGGCATGATGATCCAGAGCCTTGGCGACTCCATATGGCTTGTTGTTCAATCGAGGGCAGGGCTTGACCGCTCAATTCACTAAGTGCAATGCATGCACATCGTGTGAGTGCTGCAAAACTGGATGCAGAGCTGGCAAGCCCGCTGCTGTGCGGAAAATTATTGGCAGAGCGTACGATAAATGTTTGAGACACCCCAAGTATCTTTTTCAACATATTGAGATGTCTTAAAAAACGTTGTTGTGCTTTTTCCGATAGTTCAAAAAGTTGATTGTCAAACGCCTGCCATGAGTCTGTTTTATTGGAGGATAATTCCAATTCAACATCGGTCCTTAAATTTGAGAGTGTGTAAGATAAAGATGCGTTGGTTGGGATGTTCAGTTGACCATCTTTCTTTCCCATATATTTGATTAAAGCAATATTTGAGGGTGCTTGTGCGAGCCATTTTTTTGTCATGAATTACTCCAACGCGATTACCGCCCTGGACCGTCATCCCATAAAATTTTATGCAATTGAACCTGCATACGCACTGGCAAATGATCATCAAGTATCCATTCGGCCAGTGTTTCTGGTTTGACTTGCCCCCAACTTGGAGAAAATAAAAGTTCTACGTGGCTGGGGATGGCAAGGCTTGTTATCATCTTTTTTGACCAATCATAGTCAGCACGACTACAAATGACGAATTTGATTTGGTCTTGTGGTTTTAAATAGGGGATATTGTTATATAAGTTTTTAGATTCTTCAAGAGAGTCAGGTGTTTTTAAATCCATGACAACCATAATACGTGAATCAATATCCGCAATTGGACGCGCGCCACTGGTTTCAAGAGAAACATGATAGCCTGCTTCGGCTAAAAAGCTTAAAAACGCATAGCAAGCAGGTTGTGCCAAAGGCTCTCCACCGGTTACACAAATACGTTTGCATTGATATTGTTGAATTTCTTTTAGGATACTTTCAAAGGAGTATTTTTTGCCTCCTTTAAAAGCATAGGCGGTATCACAATATTGGCAACGTAAGGGGCATCCTGTGAGCCGGATAAAGATTGTTGGCCAACCGATGGTACTGGATTCCCCTTGAATGGAATAAAATATTTCTGTAATACGTAAAAGCGTCATAGTTTGTGCAGCTGGTTCTCGGCAAGTTTTGCAGTGTCTGAATCGGGATACTTTTGAATCACGTTTTGTAAACGGTTTTTTGCTTCATCCACTTGCCCATTGGCAGCTAAAGCCATTCCAAGTTTATATAAGCATGCAGCATGCTTATTTGAGGATGGAAAATTATTAACTACATTTTCAAAGTGCGCCATTGCTGAAGCATAATTTTTTTGTTGCATATAGAGTTCGCCAAGCCAGTATTCAGCATTGGGTGTGTAGCCACTTTGTGGATATTTTTCTACAAATGTTTGGAATGCGGTTTCTGCTTTAGAAAAATCTTTGCGTTCTATAAATTTGTAGGCTGCCATATAACTGATTTGTTCATCTGCTGGATTGCTAGAAATGGTTGGTTTTGGGGCGGTAGACAAATCGGGCATTTTATTTGCTGTATTTGCGGAAGACCCATTAAGTTGACGAATTCTATCGTCTAAATCTTTATATAATGAAAGCTGCTGATTTTTGAGTGTTTCAATCGTGTGGCTTTGATTATCAAGTTGTCCGCGGAGTTCTTGGACGTTTTGTTGTAAGTCATGGATTTGATTGAGGAGTTTTCCAATTTCATTGGAATTATCACTTAAGCCATTTGAAGAACTACTAAAATAGCTATTTTGATGGGCATCATCATGAGCCAAAGGTTGTTCATTTGGCTCAGATGTTATCGCAAAATTTTCCCCTGCATCAACAACGGGGGCTTGCGCCATCACGGGAAAGCCATACATTGATAAAGACATTAACAGAAGAAATTTTTGCATTTTATTCATTATTGAGTCGCCTCGTAAGTAAATTCAACACGTCGGTTTTGAGCATGTGATGCTTCATCATGTCCTAGGTTAGCAGGACGCTCTTTACCGTAACTCATTACACGTACTTGATGTGAAGATACACCCATCATACGTAACGCATCACTCACAGTGTTGGCACGACGCTCACCGAGAGCAATATTGTATTCGCGGCTTCCACGTTCGTCGGTGTGACCAGCGATTAAAACTTTAGCATTTTGATGATTTTTCAAATAATTTCCTTGTGCTTCTAAAGAAGGCATATATTTATCATTTAAATTGCTATCATCATATGAAAACAAATATATTTGGTTGTGTGGTGCTTGGGTTGTATACATTTCACCGGGTTCTTGCCCTGCAAAATGCTCCATGCTACCTAAACCTTGTGCAGATAACCCACCAGCAAGATCTTGACCATCGGCCATGCCATGATGTTTTGCGCAAGCTGCTAGTAATAAGGCACCAGCTGCTAACACTGGCAATCGAATGGATTTAAAGCCTAACATTGTGTAACTCCTTGATTATTATTATTGACTTCTATACCTTCACAATTGTACATATTTTTATCGTTAATTTCTACTGGATTTTGTTCGTGCAATATCTTTTCAACAAATGCATGGCATGTGGTCGAAAAGTCAAAAAAACGACCAGAGTAAAAACTTAAATTGGCAAATAAAATTTGTACAGGCCACAACAATTGATTCATGGTGTAATGAATTTTAAAGGATTGAATGACGTCATCAATCACATGAAGCGCTTGGTAAAATGGATTGCCCTCTAAGGATGCTGTTCCAAACAACGTTTCAAGTGATGTTTTCAACACGAAAGGAAAGATTCTTAAGGTGTTAAGAAAGGCGTAGTTATATAAAATTAAAGTAAATTCCGCCAATGGATGTATCAGATTGTAGATAAGTTTGGAGATGATATACAAATCTTCAGTAAATTTCTTGCATCCATAGGTCGCCCATAAATCGGATTGAAAGAATGAGCCCATAAGCCAAGTCATCAAATGCAAGGGCATTAAAATGATTTCTAGCAAACGAATGATATTTAATGTTCTTGATTCGCAGTAAGTGCTATAAAATTGTAAAAGAAAGGCATCTTTATCAAGTTTTTCATGAGGATTTTCCAGATGATAGTCATCAAAAAGTTGGTTTAGATGATGGTACATCATGATGGCAAAAGCATGATCATTTAACGCATTTTCAATAATGCGGTCCTTTTGTTCAAAAGCCTGTAAAATTTGGCATAGCGCTTCTTTTTTGGTTCGAGGTTGATGTGGAGCGGTTAAGATAATTTGTAATTGCGTTCCGATTTTTTCTATGGTTTCATCTGGAAAAGGAGTTAAATTTTTTTCATGGCAGAATCTAAGTACAAATTCAGTATGATTAAAGGGTTGTTGAGATTCAAAATGAGTATGAAGTGAAACTAAAAAATCAGGATGAAAAATAAATTCCTCAATTAATGTCATGACTTCTTTGCTAAATTCCTGTCCCGCAAGCAGATTAATATATAATGCAAATGACTTTACGCTGATAACGGCCAAAGATGTAAAATTAAAAGGTGCAGTTCCATGTTTAATGCAATTTGATGCTTCCTGGTTGATACCATTGTAAAAAATAGCAAGCGGATTCGGAATATTTGTTAATGGAATGGTTTCTGGAAGTAAGGGTAAATAAGCTTCTAAAACACCTAAACTAAGAATAACGATGGCGCTTAGCATAAAAGAATCAGGGTGTTGGGCAATTTCTTGATACCATATGCGTTGAGAGGGATCTGGAATATCTATGAGAAACTTTGAGCCATAAAAGCTAAGTTGCCAAAATAAGAAACTACTCAATTGAATATTGAGATAATTTTCTGCTGCATGATGCCCCATAAAATCTTGGCATAGTTTGTCCAGAATGCTGTCCATTACTTTTGAAATCGGCGCCAGTTTGTGTGGGATGAGGCTTGGAGCTAATAAAGATGCAAAGCCAAATAAGGATAAATTGAAACAGGCTAGCGCTGGTCCTGGATTTGTTCTAAAAAGCGCATCAATGGATTGATTATCTAAAACCATAGCAATTTCTTCAACAATATCGACAGCGGTTTCAAGCTTATTAAAGCTTGTATGTTGCGGTGCTAGAATAGGAGATTGTTGTTGACGCAGCGCAAGGTATTCTGACAGTGTTTTGATGTTTGGCGTCGAGAAAGATATCTTATGCTCACTATTTTGCCAGGCATCATACCACGCATGCAGATTTATCCACAGAGGGCAAGCTTGCGTGAAGTGAGCTAATTTAACAAATACATTATTTTGAATTTGGGCTTGTTGTAAGATGCGGATGTTTTCTTCAGATACATGTCTCTTCCAATGTTCTGTTTGCCACAGGTTTTCAAGTTTTTGTAGAGTATTATATGGCGAATAGTTTTCATGAAATTGAGTGAGCACTGTTTCTGCATCAGCAATAAATTCAGGGATATGGCCAAATAGCATGAATATCGATATAGCATTTAGAAAATGAACACTGATACGAACAAGCATTAATGGCAATTCAAACAAAAGAATGGCAAACACCCTGGGAATGAACAACATAAAAGAGGCAGAATAATGAATTTTACTCAGCGATTTTTGTTCGAGTGCAGAAACAAACTTTTCTGCTTCAATGGGATTATTTTTGGAAATTTTAAAATGTGCCCTATCACTATTTGTCATAAAAAAATCAGGATGATGCGCATGGAAGGGGGAGGCATGAGCAATACCAGAAAGAGCAAAACTTTTTAATGAAACATTCTTTTTGGCATTTGATAATGCTTGGATTGCAGGGTGAACTTTAATGATGTTATACCATCGAGTGGGACTTAGATGATATGCGCCCCTTAGACCTGTTTGTAGCACATGGTGCATTTGTTCTGAAATCCACCGTCCAAGCGAAGGTGTAAAAAAACTTAAATCATGGGGCGCATGTAAATAGCGTATCTGTTCAACTCCAATCTCGGATTGTTCCTGAATGGCTTTAATTTTTCCAAGCAATTCATCGGTTTTATCTTCAATTGTTTTTGATAGCTTGAAAAGCAAATGACGAATACGAATGCTTTGTGTTGGATAATTTTGGAGTTGGTTGTTAACGTTTTTATGCCAGGTTTCAATTTGATATATAAGATGTGCAACGGATGGCCTTGAATCATTGGAATGAGGATTGTTGATAAGTTTTTCGAGTTGGTAAAAATGTTCATTGAGTTTTGAGATGAGGCACATCCAATCATTTAATTCGTCAGTTCTTTCTTGTTTAGGATAATTGAGAAACTTAAGATTGTACTTGGCAAGCTCTGAATGTACTAAATGACTAATTGGGGAGTTATAAGGCGTGGCTGCAGAATCCGGCCATGCTTGTGCTAGCCCTGGTTTTTTGACGTTAACAACAAATGCGTTTTTGGATTCATGTTCATTCGAGCACATTTTGGGATTTTCAAATAAAAAAGATGTCATATTATACCATTCTTTTTTGATTTAAAAAAGATCTCGATGAATTAATTTTGCTCACTTTTGTGTTCGGCAACAAATTGTACGGCATCAGCTGTAAATCTTTTAACAGCTTCATTTGCCGCAAGAACACCGCCATAGGGAGTGTCGGTTGGACATGGAATCCGATATTGGAATATTTTGGATGCGACAACGCGAGTTTGTTTAACATCGTTAAACACAAGTTTCATGACGAGAAACATTTGACTTGGATGTGTCATAAAATTTTGTTGTAACATAAGCAATTGTGTATCAAGACGATAATCGGTTTTGTCACTATAAATCCCTGAAGATACCGCTCGAAAATAACCACTGTTTTGGAAACTCTGGGTGAGCAAAGGATGAATCATGCTTGCAGGGGAACCTAACCAGGCATGGTGTGCAAATGATTTGACTTCAAAAGGGATGGTTGAGTAATTCATCTTGATGCTGTCATATCCACGCAAGGCCTCTGGCGGTGATACAAATAAAGTTGACTGGCTGTCGGAATGTTTACGATAAATTTTGTGACTAAATTGAGTGAGTTGAAATTGTTGCGTCACAGGCAATTTGATAGCACCGCACCCAGATAAAAAAGTTGTGAGGAAGACAAAAATTAAACAGTAAATACGCATATTATTCTCCTGGGCCGGGTGCGGGGGGTTTTTTCCCACGAAGCACAACAGCCGGATTTTGTTCGATGTCTTGAGTGATTTGTTCAATGGTTGCAGAAATTTGATCAAGTCGATTGATTAAATCAACCGCAGGTGGAATAGCCTGTTGATTGAATTTATCGATAGTGTAGCGGGCAGCGCCCATGGTGTTCGAAACATTTTTGCCTGCAGCGGCAACATCTTGGCTCATTTTTTTCACTTCAAGAATGGTTTCAGATAATTGCTGTGAAATGACAGGCAAATCATTTAAAAGTTTATTGAGATTTTCATTGTTATGGTCAATTACATCAGAAATATTACGAATGTTATCTACAATCGAGGAAAAGTTTTTTGCATTCTTATCGTTAAAAATTTCTAAAATTTGATGTGATAAGGTGTCAAAATTTTCTTCAATTCGATAAAGAAAAGAGGGATGATAGGGAATGACAGGAATGGGTTCTGTGGGAGTCGATTTTAATAACTCATGGTTATTGCCGGTTTCAGATAAATTGAGATAGGATGAGCCAGTAATGCCCTGAGCCATCATGGTGGCATAGGTGCTTTGGGTGATGGGTGTGTTTTTTGCAATTTTTAAAAGAATGCGAACTTTTCCTGGATATTCATGACTCAAAGACACATTTTCAACAAAACCAATTTTAACACCATTGAATTTAACCATAGCTTCTTCGCTTAGACCAGAAACGGATTCATTGGTGTAAACCACATATTTTTCGTAGGAGGTTTTATCGAATCCAAAAGATAGCCATATCGCGCCTGTGCACAGGCCAATCAGTAAAATGATGACGCTTATTCCAACAAAGGTATAGTTGGTTTTGGCTTCCACGAATATGTTCCTTACTAAAAAAGATGTTTTTTGACTAAGCAATACTCTATTTTAACAAAAGTCTTCAATTTAGCCACATACAAAATGTTTATATTTTACTGAAGTACTCAACAATTAATGGATTTGGATTTTTTTTGAGTTGTGCGATGGGCTCAACAGCGAGTACTTTTCCATCGCCAATAAACGCAACTCGATCGGTACAACGCTCCAAAGATGTGACATCATGGCTAATAATGACAATCGTTAGGTTTAAACTTTTTCGTAATAATACAATTAATTCATCAAATTGTCTTGCACTAATCGGGTCAAGACCTGTCGTGGGCTCATCAAGAAATAAGAGCTCGGGATCCATCGCCAAGGCACGTGCTGCGGCAGCGCGTCTTTGCATTCCCCCGCTCAATTCAGCAGGATACATATCAGCCGCATGGGGTGGAAGTCCGACTAATGCAATTTTTAATCGTGCTAAATCTTCGCGCTGCGTTTGATTAAGGTCAGTGAGTTCTTGCATCGGGAACATGATGTTTTCCAAGACGGTTAAAGCAGAAAATAGCGCACTATGTTGAAAAAGCATACCCCAGCGGCTTCTAATTTTTTGGGCCGCCATATGGGGAATGTTTTTGATATTTTGACCAAAGACTTTGATGGTACCCGACGTCGGCTCTTGTAACATGAGCACGCTACGAATGAGCGTTGTCTTTCCGCTCCCACTACCCCCAATAATTGCAAGAATTTCACCGCGCTCAATATTTAAATTTAAATTTCGATGTATCCATTGGGATCCAAATCGATTATCTAAATTGGATATTTCAATAATATGTTCGGTCATAATCACAAGTCCAAAGCACTATAAATAATAGAATAGATGGCATCGGTAATGATGATTAAAAATAAAGCTTGAACAACACTTTTGGTGGTTTGATGCCCGACGCTATCTGCACTATTTCCTACTTTAAATCCTTGGAAACAACCCACCAGTGCAATTAAAATCGAAAAAGCAGGGGCTTTATAAAGACCTAACATCATTTGTTTGAGTCCCACACTGTCTTTGAGTCGAATCAGAAAATCATGGTAACTGACGTGCAACATGAGTTTAGACATGAACATGGAGCCCAAAATACCAAAAAAATTTGACCAAAAAATCAATAAAGGGAAAGCAATGGTTAAACCAATGACTTTGGGAACGACTAAATATTCTGTTGGTGATAAACCCATGGTTTCCAGGGCATCAATTTCTTCATTGATTTTCATACTGCCGATTTGCGCGGTAAATGCCGAGCTTGTTCGTCCTGCAACGATAATGGCTGTAATTAGTGGGCCAAATTCACGGAAAATGGCCATACCGCTTAAGAATGCAATATAGATGTTGGCACCATATGTTTCGAGCTGAAGCCCCATTTGATACGCTAAAACGATGCCAATTAGGAATGACAAAAGACCAATAATAGGCAATGCATAAATGCCAGTTTGTGCAATATTTGATACAATATAGTCAATGTGAAGCCGTTTGGATTTGCCGATGTTGTGATACATCGTTAAGAGCATATCCCCCACTAGTGTGAGGAATCCCAACATTTGATGATATTTGTCAATGGTATGTTTGCCGACTTTATAAAATAAAGAATGTTTGTCTTTTTCAGGCGGTTGATAGGGTTCTTTAGGAAGTTTTTGCGTGACAAGTTTGTATAAAGCTTCTTTTTCTTCACACATTCCTTTCAAAGTGGTTTTTATTTGATGGGCTTCAAGAATTTTACACCATTCAAAAATGGCATAAGCGCCCGCACTATCCATTTTTTGCATGTTGCTACAATCTATCAATAGCTCTTTTTTAAATAAAGTATTGTCGGGCCAAGCAATTGAAGCAATACCTTGAATAGACCAAGCACCAGTGAGCGTGCATGATTGATGTTTGGCATCTATTTTAATCAATGGTGGGGCGATGATAAGCATATGCCTATGTATTCGCTGTAGAACATTTTGTTATCTTGACATTCTCCGTTGACTAACGCAAGGGCTCAGTGATGAAAGATGAGATTGTTTGTAATGAATATGACTTGTTAAAGCCCTTTAGTAATGTATTATAGTTTTGAGCAAAAATAAATCAATTATAGCCTATAATAAAACTATTAGAACATGCACAAACTATTGCTTATGGCGATTGTGCATCTAAAAGGATTTATGATGAATACTAAAAATTTTATAAAAGCGGCAGAAGAGGGTAATCTTCAAGAGCTGAATAGACTGATAAGTTTGAATTCAAGTGATACGCAAGAAATGGTGTGCGCACGTGACTTTATTGCATTTCGAGAGGCGGCTGCAAACGGTCATCTTATTGTGATGGAAAGGCTTATTCAATTGGCTCCAGACAAAATGGAAGAAATGGTGTGTGCATGGGAGTTTGGCGCATTTCGATTAGCGGCTGCAAACGGTCATCTTGATGTGATGGAAAGACTCATTCAATTGGCTCCAGACAAAATGGAAGAAATGGTGTGCGCAGGGAAGTTTGGTGCATTTCAAGCGGCGGCTAGCAATGGTCATCTTC